>JBCCAG010000144.1:0-7239 GCA_039814955.1 Cyanobacteria bacterium P01_A01_bin.135 | reverse complement strand
GAGCTGGAATCCTACCCTGCAGACCCTCGCACCGGTTGCAGACCTATGGGTGAATGATGTGGGACGGCTGGAATGCTGCCCGGTACTGCCGGGTATGGACGCGGCTCCAGTATCGCCCCAGGCCGTCACAGACCGCACTGGGTATGTAGCTGTCCGCCTCAACACCGAGCTGACTGAGGCGGAGCTGGTTGGGTTTATTCCGTCCTTAGCGGCTGAATGGGTAGAGGGCGAAGCGATTCCCCTCACGGAGTGGCGATCGCTGGCGGCGCTGCCTGAATATTTGGCATCCCTGGAGTCTATAGACTCTGCAGCTCAAGTGGCAGCGAGCGGAGAGATTAAGACGCCTAGCTCTGCGCAGCAGCCCGAATCCACGGGGGCGATCGCCCAACTGTCGGGCTGGCTGAACGATGCTGTGGATAACGGCTGGCAAGCCCTGGAGGTGGTCATGGAGCAGATCCAGCAGCGCTCCACCCAGGAACTGGCCTACGGGTTCCGGCAGCCGGTGTCATCCCATCGTCGGCCCTCCTCAGAGGTCGTCAAACGCGGTAAGTTCTTAATGCTGGGGGACCAGTCCAGCGACGAGCTCCTATTTTTAGTAGGGGTAAAGCCCTCTGAAGCGGGGTCCGAGATGAACATAACGGTGGAGGTGTATCCCTTTGAAACCCAGTCCTACTTGCCCCAGACGATTCAGCTGGCCGTGATGGATGCGACAGGTAAAGCCGTGCTGCAGGCGGAGGGCGGCAACAGTGAGGGATTGGAGTTTCACTTTAGCGGCGAGCCGGGAGAGCGCTTCAGCGTCCGGGTTAGCATTGAAGGCCACCAGTTTATTGAGCAGTTTCAGGTCTAACCTTACGACTTTATTCACAAAGCTACTGACAAAGCCATGGGCACAAAGGTCGCTATGGTGGCCGCATCATACCGACCTTGGGGTGGCCCCACTGAGGAATCCAGCATGCACAAACTCGTTGTTCTAGAGCTTGAGGGTGACCTTAATCAGTCGGGATTTCGCGTCACCTTAGAGATCTATGAAGAATACGCGCGAACTGCTTTGAAGGTGAGAGGTGCGCTGCCGCCCGCTCCGGAAATGGCAAACCATCTGCGGAGCCACTGGCAGGGGGCCTATCACTCTTTGGGGCTCATGCAGCGCATTAAGAGCCAGCGCATCATTCACAAAGGGTCGCTTAACCAGCGGATTGCCACCTGTCAGGAGTCGGCTCACCAGCTGCGCGATCGCTTTCAGCTGTGGCTCAATGCGGCGTCCTTTCAGCCCATCGATAGACGGCTGCGGGAAGAGCTGAGCCGCACGGACGTGATTCGGCTGCTGATTCGCACTGACAATCCGCACCTGCAGCGCCTGCCCTGGAGCGAGTGGGACTTCTTTGACCGATACACCAAAGCAGAGCTCGCCCTCAGTCCCCCGGAATACGAGAGCCGGCCGCCAGCTATCAAGGGTGCCTCTGCTGCCTCACCAGTGAAAATCTTAGCGATTTTAGGCCACCGCCAGGGCATTGATCTAGATGCCGACCGCCAGCTGTTGGCGCAGCTCCCTCACGCGCAGGTGGAGTTTTTGGTGGAGCCGACCCGCCAAGCGGTGAGCGATCGCCTCTGGGAACAGCGGTGGGACATCCTGTTCTTTGCCGGCCACAGCGAAACGGAGGGGGAGACCGGACGAATTTACATTAACCCCACCGATAGCTTCAGCATTTCTGAACTGAAGTACAGCTTGCAAAAGGCCATTGACCAGGGACTGCAGCTCGCCATTTTCAATTCCTGCGACGGGCTGGGCTTGGCCCAGGAGCTGCAGCCGCTTGCCATCGCCCAGATGATTGTCATGCGAGAGCCGGTGACCGACCAGGTGGCGCAGACCTTCCTGCGCTATTTCCTCCATGCCTTTTCTAGCGGAGAGCCTCTGTACCTCGCCACCCGCCACGCCCGCGAACGCCTGCAGGGCCTAGAAGACCGCTTCCCCTGCGCAAGCTGGCTACCGGTTCTCTACCAGCATCCCCTAGCAACGCCCCCCGATTGGGCGACCCTGCGAGCGGTGGCTGAATCAGGTGAGGCGCCCGCCGGCTCAAAAGCCCCACCCGTGACCACCCTGCCCCGACCCGAAGGCGATCGCTCACCCAGTTCCTTCACTTCGGCCCCAGCAGCCCTCAGAGCACCTTCCGCCCATCTGCCCACGGCGGCGGGTGGCGGGGCAGTCCCATCCCGTCTCTCATCTGGGGCTAGTTCCGCGCCCCAGGGGCGGCGATCGCTGCGGACCCTCATTCCCCCGGCCGCAACGGTATGGATCAGCCTGCTGACGGCCGTGGCGATTTTTGCGGTGCGGATGGGCGGCGGGTTACAGGGCGCTGAGCTAGCGGCCTACGACCAGATGGCGAGCAATCGGGCAGGGGAACCCATCGATAACCGCATTTTGGTGGTTGAAGTCACGCAGGCTGACCTGAATCGTCTGGAGGGCTACCCCGCCAAAGACCAAACTCTGGCGGATGCCATACAGGCACTCCAGGCCCATAATCCCAGGGCGATCGCCTTGGACATGCACCGCCATCAGCCCAGGGGCAGTGATGGACGCGCTGCATTTATCAACGAATTTCGGCGCGACAACGTATTTCTCATCTGCGCCTTCAATAACTCCAGCCAAGAGGGGTTTGGTCAAGACTACGCCCCGCCCCCGGAATTTTCTGAGGCCCAGCGGCTTGGCCAGGTCGGCTTCAGCAACTTGCCGGTGGACGCCAAAAGGCGCAGCCGCTCCCTAGCGACGGATGCAACCGCCATTGAAGCCTTTGATGCCGGTGCCATGGCGGGGACGGTGCGGCGGCAGTTACTGACCTACGAACCGCGATTACTGGCCAACCCCTCTAGCTGCATTACCCCCTATAGCCTGAGCTTTCAGCTAGCCTACAATTTTTTGCGCCAGTCAGAGGTAACGCCTCTGGCGGTGAATGAGGCGGGCCACTGGCAGTTTGGGGAGACTGTGTTTCGACCATTGACCCAGCGGTTCGGAGCCTATCAAACCCTAGATGGCCAGAGCGATCAGATCATGCTCAACTACCGGTCCGCGCCGCCGGGGCAGCGGGTGTCATTGTCAGAGGTGCTCAGCGGCCAGGTGGATGACTCAGTGGTGCGCGATCGCCTAGTCTTGGTTGGCTACACCGCCCCCGTCGCTCGCGACACAATTCCAACGCCCCACGGCCCCATGGCCGGGGTTTGGGTGCATGCCCATATGACAAGCCAGCTCCTCGGCGCGGTCATGGATGGGCGCCCCCTGATGTGGGTGTTGCCCCAGTGGCGAGGTCTTCCGGTTTGGGAGGCCCTGTGGGTGCTCGGGTGGTCATGGGTAGCCGGGCTGGTAGCCTACCATTGGCAGTCGCGCCCCTGGCGGCTGGGGGGAGCGATCGCCATCCTTCTGCTGGGGATCTATCAATTGTGCCTCATTACCCTAATGTGCGGCGGGTGGCTGCCGATGTTACCGACTGTTTTGTCTGTCGTTGTCGCTGGCCTGGCAGTGGTGATATACTGCCGCCAATTTGAGGTAAGGCACCGCTGAATGGCCTCATCGTACTCACCTCCACTAGCCAATACGTTTCCTGATTACCCGTCCCTCTATGAACCCCTTCGATAGTTTCAATCTCCCCCGCTTTAAATTCGCCAGCGTGATGGCTGTGCTGGCGGCTAGCCTACCCGCCGGATTAGCCCCCGAGTTAGCGAAAGCAACGGCTCAGCAGCCCCCCAGTCCGCCCCCTAATCCGCCCCCCAGCCAGACCCGTCCGGGCGGGGGCTTGAACCCAGATTCATCTGCCATCTGTGCGCCGCAGAACGATAGTCTGCAGGCGCTGGTGCCTGTGGAGACGCCGGTGTTGACGGCATCGGCCCATCCCATCTTCTTTTTTTACGTTCCATTTAGCAACGAGGTGGTGGAGCGGGCGGAATTTTCCATGCTGCTGTGGCCGGGTGAGCTAGAGCGCCACTACAAAGCCGACATATTGCTGCCTGATTCCCCCGGCATTGTGGGCGTTACCCTGCCAGATGGCCCCGACTACGCCCTAGACGCCGGCCAAAACTACCGCTGGTATTTGAATATCTATTGCCAGGACGGCGGCGGGCAGCAGCCCGATTTGACGGTGAATGGCGTTGTGCAGCGGGTTACCCTGACGGCGGCGGGCGATCGCCAGGGGCAGGGCGCCGCTCCGGAGATTTGGCACGATGCACTGGCATCGGCGGTGGAGCAGCTAGAGCGATCGCCGGAGGACCCCAATGCCGTTCAGCAGCTTCTGGTCCTCCTGCAGCAGATTGATGCGGGGGATATCAGCGAGGTTTCCCTGGCGGGAAGGGCGACCCCCCTCAGCGAGTGATGGGTGTCTTACTTAACCGAGCATCGAAAACAACACTCACTTCTTCGCGGGTACCATTTGGCTTAGTTTTTGGGTTAGCTACGGTAATTTCCTCGCCTCTAAATCCCGCGTACGGGCAGATTGTTCCTGACAGCACGATTTCCAATTCCTCTGTAGTCAACTCTGGGTGTACTCAGTGCATCATTAACGGTGGAACCGTTCGCGGACCGAACTTATTTCACAGCTTCAGGGAATTTTCAATCCCGACGGGTGGAGAAGCGATTTTCAACAACTCTTCTCAAGTTGAAAACATCTTTAGTCGCGTTACGGGCAATTCCATTTCTAATATTGATGGGTTGATTCAATCTAATAGCACAGCAAATCTATTCTTGATCAATCCTAACGGTATTGTCTTTGGCCCAGAATCTCGGCTAGATATAGGGGGATCTTTCGTAGCAACAAGCGCTGACCAGATAGAATTTGGTAATCGGGGATTTTTCAGCGCGAGCGATCCAGAAGATCCCTCTCCGCTATTAACTATTGAGCCATCAGCACTACGGATGAGCCAGGTTCAATCTGGTCAGATTCGGGTTCAGTCATCGGCTGATGATGTCGGGCTACGCGTTCCTGATGGAGAGAGCCTAATCCTTCTAGGACGGGATATCACCGTTGACGGTGGTCAACTCCAGGCATTAGCAGGAAGCGTCACGATTGGTGCTGTTGCGGAGTCGGGAACAGTTAGTTTCAGTTTAACTGATGATATTACTATCCCAGATCAAGTTGGGCGAGGTCGTATCCTATTCACAAACGGCGCTTTTGTTGACGTAGCCTCCAATGATGGTGGAGACATTCATCTCATAGCACGATCCATTGACATTTTAAGCAGTAACTTCAGAGCAGGAATTCGAGAAGGCTTGGGCGCCGTCGATAGTAGATCAGGAGACATTCGGCTTGAGGCGACAGAGCAGATAAACGTTTCCGATGAAAGTATAATCTTCAACGGAATTTCTCCTGATGCGGTTGGGAGCGGTGGCAACATTGTGATTACGACGAAGGAGCTGCAGGCAACTAAGGGAGTATTGCTGTCTGTAAGTACATTTGGACAGGGAGACACCGGAGATATTGTTATTGAAGCGAGCGATCGCATGCTGTTTGAAGGTCAAGCCTCTCCGTTTCAGCTAAGCGGAATAGGAAGTCTAGTTCGGCCTGGCGCCGTTGGTAATGCTGGAACGGTTCGCATCTCTACAGCAATCTTAGAGGTACGAGATGGCGGCTTGATTGCTGCGAGTAGCCGGGGTGTTGGTAGTTCGGGAAATATATTCATCGAAGCAAGCGATCGCGCTCTATTTTCTGGTTTTGCGGCGAGTGCTCGTAGCCGCATAGAAGAAGAAGGTATTTACCTAGGCAGTCGCGGTAGGGGCAATATCCAAATTACGGCCGGTGAATTGTTGATCCTTAACGGAGCCCAAATTACAACTAGCACATTTGGACAGGGAAACGCTGGAGATGTGGTGCTGAACGTGCAGGAGCATCTCCTTGTAACAGGTTCGACAGTTGATCTGGAAGGCCAGGCAGTCAATAGTGGCGTGTTTAGCCGAGTAGGGAGTGGCGCAATCGGTGACGGCGGTAATGTAACCATCAACACAAGAGACTTGACGGTGCTCGATGCAGCCATTGTTCTGGCAGATACATTAGGTCAGGGCAACGCCGGAAACGTTGTGATTGAAGCGAGGGATCGCGTTGTCTTCTCAGACAATCGGAGCAGCGGAGAATTATTGACCCTTGTTTCTACTGGGGTATCAGAGGGCGCTGTTGGGTCTGGGGGCGATATTCGAATTACGGCTAACTCCCTTCTGCTTAATGGCGGCGCACGATTGAGTGCCGGTACGGATGGGGGAGGAGTCGCCGGAAATGTAGACCTCCGTGTTGTAGACGCCGTTACAATTTCAGGATTTAGTCCACTAACTGGTCTCTCAAGTTCAATCACCTCGTTTTCAGATGATTCAGCTGGTGGACGGGGCGGCAGGATTAATGTGAACACGCGCTCGCTCCGAGTGCTCAACGGGGGTATCCTCAACGCCTCGACAACTGGAAATTTTCCTGGTGGCGATATACGTGTTGACGCAAACGTGGTTGAAATTCAAAGCGGTGGTCAAATCTCAACGGCAGCTTTCGCGTCAGGGCGGGCCGGCAGCATTCGATTATTTATAGATGATCAGGTTTCAATCAATGGTATTGGCTCTTCTATCCGACAACGTCGACGCGCATTTGGACAAGATGCCCTAGCTGTCACTACGGTGTTTGATGGCGTTGCCCCAAGCGGCGTCTTTGCTTCGACTGACGCAAGCTCAAGTGGCAGCGGTGGCAGTATTCGTATCGCGAATCCTCAAACGCTCACGGTTAGCAACGGTGCCAGAATTTCGGTCGACAGTTTAGGCAACGGCGATAGCGGGAATGTTCGTATTCAAGCGACGGAGATAGCGCTAAGCGATGGCGTTATCTCTGCCATTAGCGATGGTGAAGGTACTGGCGGAAATATTTCTCTGACACCTGATCTACTGACTTTGGGGAACCAATCACTTATTTCTACAGAAACATCGAGTAACGATGGTGGAAACATTTCGATAGGATCGAACCAGCTTTTATCCTTGCGACGCAATAGCTTGATATCGACTGAAGCCGGAAAAGCTGAAGGCGCGGGAAATGGTGGAGATGTCAGTATCTCATCTGATTTTCTTGTTGCTTTGGCGAACGAAAACAGCGATATTGTCGCCAACGCATTTACTGGGCGCGGTGGCAACATAGCAATCACAGCCCAGGGCATCCTCGGAATTGAACCTCAAGAAACCAACACGCCTCAGAGCGATATCACAGCCAGCTCAAGATTTGGAGTTGATGGCGTCAT
>JBCCAG010000753.1:0-2364 GCA_039814955.1 Cyanobacteria bacterium P01_A01_bin.135 | reverse complement strand
GTCTTCCGACACCAGCGAGATGGCCCGCCCGTCATTTCCGGCGCGCCCTGTGCGGCCAATGCGGTGCACATAGTCCTCCGGCACATTGGGCAAGTCAAAATTCACCACGTAGGGCAGCTGATCAATATCTAGCCCCCGGGAGGCCACATCGGTGGCCACCAGAACTCTCACCTGACCCTCCTTAAAGCGCTTCAGCGCCTTGGTGCGGGCCGCCTGGCTCTTATTGCCGTGGATGGCGGCGGTGGTTAGCCCGTCGTCCGCCAGCTGCTTGGCCAGCCGGTTGGCTCCATGCTTGGTGCGGGTGAACACCAGCACCTGCCGCCAGTTGTTGAAGCCGATTAAATAGGAGAGCAAGGCTCGCTTCTGCTTTCGGGGCACGGGGTGCACCACCTGCACCACCTGCTCGGCGGCGGTGTTGCGGGGGGCGACTTCAATTTGTACGGGGTCCTGGAGCAGAGTGCTGGCCAGCTTACGAATCGGTGTGGAAAAGGTAGCGGAGAACATTAGGGTCTGCCGCTCCTCAGGCAGCCGGGCCAGTACCTTACGGATGTCGTGGATGAAGCCCATGTCCAACATGCGATCGCATTCATCCAGCACCAGGATCTCAATTTCTGACAGGTCCACGGTGCCCTGACCCGCATGGTCCAGCAGCCGGCCCGGCGTCGCTACCACGATATCGACCCCTTGGCGCAGGGCCTGCACCTGAGGCCGAATATTAACGCCGCCAAAAATCACGGTGGACCGGAGGGGCAAGTAAGCGCCGTAGGTTTTGACGCTATCGCTCACCTGGGCCGCTAGCTCCCGGGTGGGGGTGAGAATCAGGGCCCGGGGAGCCCGGTAGCCTTTGCGCTTCCGCTGGCCGCTTCCTTCGGGGTGGATCTGCTGCAGTAGGGGCAGGGTGAAGCCTGCCGTTTTGCCGGTCCCTGTCTGGGCGCTGGCGAACACATCTCGCCCCTGCAGCACCGCTGGAATGGCCTGCTGCTGGATGGGCGTGGGGCTGCTGTAGCCCTGCTCCGCGACAGCGCGGCGTATTTCGGCGGAAAGGCCGAGGGTATCAAACGACATAGAATTAAGTGCTCCTAGATGTGCCCCTACCCCACACGGCAGCGGTGGGACCAGCCTTAAGAGCAGCGGTTTGTTGGTAGTTCAGCAAATGTGAACCGAAACTTGGTTTGCAGTTCAGCTCTTACTAGAGCCAAAATCTGCAAAGCGGCAACTGACCGGAATGTTTGCCGCAGGGTTTACCTTAACCTATATTGCACAGGTTAGCCGCTTTGGCCTCACTACAGCACCCAAGTTACCAACTGCGGGAACCGAATAATCAGCAGCAGCGCCACGAGCTGAATGGCAATAAACGGGACCACGCCCCGGTAGATGCTCACCGTGCTTACCCCTTCCGGCGCTACCCCCCTTAGGTAGAACAGCGAAAAGCCGAACGGCGGCGTTAAAAATGAGGTCTGCAGATTCACCCCCAGCATCACCCCGAACCACACCAGGTTGTAGCCAAACTGCACCGCCACCGGGGCCATCAGCGGCACGATGATGAACACAATCTCAAAATAATCTAGGAAGAACCCCAGGAAAAATACCAGCAGGTTCACCAAAATCAAAAAGCCCACCACGCCTCCCGGCAGGTTCAGGAGCAGGCTCTGCACCAGGCGATCGCCTCCCAGCCCGCGGAACACCAGGCTAAACACCGTCGCCCCCACGAGCAGGATAATCACCATGCTGGTGAGCTCCACGCTGGCCCGCAGAGCGCTCACCAAGGTGCGCCCTGACAGCCGCCGGTTTAAGGCCGCTAGCACCATAGCTCCCACCACGCCCATAGCGCCCGCCTCCGTTGGGGTGGCCACCCCGGCAAAAATGCTGCCCAGCACGATCAAAATCAGGGCCAGGGGCGGCAGCATTACCTTGAAGACCCGGACCGCCAGCTCTCCTTTGCTGAGGGTCAACTGCTCCGCCGGCAGGGCCGGAGCCGCCTTGGGCCGAAACAGAGCGATCGCCGCCGCGTACAGTAGGTACAAGCTCGATAGCGCTAGCCCCGGCAGCAGGGACCCCAAAAACAGGTCCCCCACCGACACCCCGAGCTGGTCCCCCAGCACAATCAGCACCACACTGGGGGGAATCACCTGCCCCAGCGTCCCTGAGGCGGCGATAATGCCCGAGGCAAAGGAGGGGTTGTAGCCGTAGCGCAGCATGATGGGCAGGGAGATGATGCCCATAGAGACCACTGTGGCCCCCACCACCCCCGTCGCCGCCGCCAGCAGGGTGCCCACCAAAATCACGCCGATGGCCAGCCCGCCCCGCAGCCGCCCAAACAGTAGCCCAAAGGTCTCCAGCAAATCCTCGGCCAGCCCCGACTGC
>JBCCAG010000639.1:0-2890 GCA_039814955.1 Cyanobacteria bacterium P01_A01_bin.135 | reverse complement strand
TAAAATTAACGCCAATAACCCCTGGAACTACTGGGCCAACCATGTAGAGCGGCCCCTACCCAAGCAGCTGTTTGCCGTCCAAGCCCGCAATCAGTCGGCCCAGGAGTTGATCTCAAACACCATTGACCTCACCGCCTGGGTAGAGCTGATGGTGCTGCTGCGGGGGATGCAGGCGGGACTGGTTGAGTGGTTTGACCAGCAGCCCTATAGCTTTCAGATGGGGCGCAATCTGGCTGCGGCCACGTTCTTGGCCTTTGCTATTCTGTGGTGTGAGCTGAGCAGCGGCTGGCGCGATCGCCCTGAGGCTTCTACTTTGGACAAGGGGCTCTCTAGTGCCTGCTTCCAGATGGCGCTGCAAATCCTACGCCGCTTCGCCCAGCGGGATAACTTCCCCCTCTATGGCGGGGTGTTTGTGTCGCTGTCGGGGGAGGGCTTCCGCAACACCATCACCTACCTAGACCAACCCCTCAAAGCCATCGAGAAGACCCAGGAGAAGGCCCGCATCTTGACGGTGCTGGGCTACTCCCAGCAGTGGGGCGGCAACTACTCCCAGGCCCAAAAGCTCTACCAAGAGGCCCTGGAGCTGGCCCGGCAGGCGGCAGACCAAACCTGCGAGGTAGCGAACCTCAACCACCTCAGCCGTTTGGCCCTGCGATCGCGCGACTTTGAGACGGCCACCGGCCATGGCCAGCGGGCATTGCTGCTGGCCCGCCAAATTGGTGACGGCATGGGTGAGACTAACGCGATCGCCAACTTGGGCTACGCAGAGGTGCGCCAGGTTCAGCAGCAGGGGCGGGCGACCATGGAGATGCTGGAGCCGGTGATTCAGCGCCTGGAGCGGGGGGTGACCCTGGCGGAAAAGCACAAGGACCTATTGTCGGGGCTGTACTGCACCCTGGGGCTGGGGAACGCCTACTTGGCGCTGGAGCAGGCGGGCACCGCCAAGCCCTATCTAGAGGCAAGTGTGGCCACAGCCCAGCAGGCGGGTCACCTGATGCTAGAGGGGCTGAGCTACGGAGCCCTGGCGGAGGCTTATTACCAGCTGGGGCAATTTTTGGAGGCGGTGGTGCCGGCTTGCCTAGGGGGCTATTTGCTGAAGCAGACCGGCGCGCCGGAGCAGCAGGCGGCGAATTTGGTGGTGATTTTACGGGGGCAGTTGGGGGAGCAGTTTAGCTCGGCGCTGCAGCGGCAGCGACCGCAGATTGTGGCCCGCATCAGCGTGGAGGGGTATGATGCGCTGCTGCAGTGATGCGCTCTAAGAGGATAGGATGTTTGAGAATTGAGTGTTGGGTGAGCAATTAAACTAACCGACGCACCATGATACGGACCATCGCCCAGTAGAGCATTGCCTCACTGGTCTCGGGTAGCACCTCCTAGTCCTTGCTGAGGCAGCGGTAGCGGTTCCACCAGCCGAAGGTGCGATCTACCTTCCAGCGTTTTTTCAGCAAGACAAACCCCTTGGTCTTTTCAGGGCGTGGCACTACCAGGATGACCCAGCGCAGCGCTGCAGTGGCCCGCAGGTAGAACGGTGCTCCGTTGTACATCCACCCAGACGCTGTGAGCGCGGCGGACCGCTTTGCCCATCTGCTTGACCTTCTTGAGCACCCGCTTTCCTCCTTCGCGTTCAGGAACGCTGGCGGCAGTGACCAGCACCCGCAAGACTAGCCCTAGCATGTCTACCGTCAGATGCCGCTTGCGGCCCTTGACCTGCTTGGCTGCGTCGTACCCCACCTGGTTGCTAATCATGATGGCCGTCGACACGCTCTGGCTATAGTCGGGAGATCGCTATGTGGCGGATTACTTCACCGGCACCCTCTACGCGATCGCGGTTCCGGCGGCGGGGGAAGTCCTGGTCGGTACGGCGCTGGCCGACTTCTTGGGAGGCGGTACGGGCAATGACGAGCTGCTGGGCCTAGCGGGGAACGACCGGCTGCTGGGGGGCGTGGGCAACGACTAGCTAGCAGGCGGCGGCAACCGTACCCTCAAAGCTCAGCCAGGCCAGCTTCTCCGGGCTCTGCAGAAGCTGGTGGGCTGCCAAAAAGCCGGCGATGGTCCAGGTTTGGAGCAGCCTGGCCTCTTTGCCAATCAGCCGGCCATGGTACCCGTCGTAATACTCGGGCCATTTGTCGTCCGCCAGCCGCTCTGCCGCGATCGCCATTGCCCGGTGGGCGACTTCGGTGCGCTCTAGCTTCACCGCCGCCGCCGCCAGCCACACCAGCATGAACGGCCAAGAGCCCGCGTTGTGGTAAGACCAGGGAACGTTTTTCGGGTCATGGCCGGTGACCAGCTCCCAGTCGCGGCCCTCCAGCGCCGGAAAGCACACCTTGAGGGGCATCTCATTCACCAGGTCCAGCCAGCGCTCTTCTAGCTGGTTGAAAATGGCGTGGGATTGCTCGTCTTCTGCCAGGGCCACCACAACGCTGAGTAGGTTGCCCTGGGTAAACCAACGGAAGTCCATCCGCCCTGGCCCCAAATTTCCCACAAAGTAGCCCCCGCTGCGGGCCACCCAGCCCTCAACCCACCTGGGAATTGCCTCGGCCTGAATGTTGAACTGGTTCATGGCCGTGTAGCCAAACTCCTCGGAGTCGTAGCGGTAAATTTGCCGGAGCTGGGGTAAATCAAGCCAGTAGTACTGGCGAACGTAGTAAGCCAAGCGGGACAGTCGCTGATCAATCACCTCAATGTAGTCTTTGTTTTCCGGCGTGGGCTGCAGTAGCTCTTTGGCTGACCGCAGAGCGGCAAAAAATAGGACCTGAATATCCAGCGGATAGCCGTAGACCCCCATGCGACGGTCCACCATGAAGGAGCCATCGGGTACCAGCAGGGTGGGGAACATGTTGAAGTGATTGGTGAGGCAGAGGTCAAGGATGATGCGCATCCCCTCTTGGAC
>JBCCAG010000932.1:0-1613 GCA_039814955.1 Cyanobacteria bacterium P01_A01_bin.135 | reverse complement strand
CGCTCCATGGCCCGGCTGGAGACAAACCACTGCATCAGCACTTCAAAAATGCCCAGGGTGCCGCTGAATAGGGCAATAAAGTCGGCAATGTTGCCCTGCTGGTCCCCCAATCGCCGCTCTAGCTGGCTCAAATACTCCAGGTCAATAATCAGCAGCAGCACCTGGGACATGACGAAAAACACCACCACCCAGATGACGTACTGCTTGAACGGACCTTGAAGCCGCTGCCCTTGGGTATTCTCTGAGTCGCTGGAGCCGATGGGCTGACGTCGCTCTAAGTTGGGGAAAAAGTCTCGGTACTCGGAGGCGATGTAGGCCAAAATGCCGGCCCCAATCATCAGCATGGCGCAGGCCAGCAGCAGCATATTTTCTAGGCCGATCAGCTGGCGCAGGGGCGGCAGGGAAAAGCCGCTGACGATGTCCGCCAGCAGAATGCCGCTGCTGATAATGGGATAGGTGCGCTTGATCTCCCGAATGTTAAAGAGCTGGTTGGAGGTAATGGAGGTGTTGAGCTCGTTGAGGGTATAAATTGCCTCCAGCCACAGCCGAATTAAAAAGATGCCGTAGGTGAACAGGATGAACCCGTTTACCCCCAGCCAAAACAGCGCCATGGGCAGACCCATTAAGACGGGGATTAGGGTAATTACCCGCCTTAGGGGCATAATCCGCTGCAGTTGGGCGTAGAGTACCCCCAGGCCGGTACCCATAGCGGTGCTGGCGATGTAGACCCACAGCAGGGCCTCGGCGCTATATTCCCCCAAAAACAGGCCGCCGGCAGTGAACTCGAACCACAGAATGCCCACCGAAGAGAACAGGTAGAAGGCCAGCATTAGTAGGGTGCGGGGCGCTTCTTCTGGGCGGAGGTTGAGCCAGCGCAGCCAGCGCTGGGAGCGCACTTTGGCGGAGGTGAGTTGAATCATTGGGGGCGGATGAAGCGTAAGCCCGTCGGTAGAACAAAGTACATGGGGTGTAGGTTACCCTGCTAATGGTATAAAAGCTACCCCCCAGCTCCAGCGACAAGTTCCCGCAACAAGTCCCACAACTATGGCTGTCATCTCTATCCGCCCCGAAGGCCTCTACTGCAGCGCAGGGGACTTTTACATAGACCCCTGGAA
The DNA here is from genome assembly GCA_039814955.1 of Cyanobacteria bacterium P01_A01_bin.135. Classification (GTDB taxonomy): domain Bacteria; phylum Cyanobacteriota; class Cyanobacteriia; order CAKZMO01; family CAKZMO01; genus JBCCAG01. The sequence goes on along the minus strand of JBCCAG010000932.1, from coordinate 498 downwards.
AGCGGTGGACCGGGCCCTGATCACCCACGCCCATGCTGACCATGCTCGCTCGGGATCTCAGCAATACTACGCTACCCACCAGTCGGAGGGCATCCTGCGCAAGCGGCTGGGTCAGGAAATCCAGTTCAACGGGGTCACCTACGGCGATCGCCTCCAGTTTGACGAGGCCCAGGTGTCCTTTCATCCGGCGGGCCATGTGCTGGGGTCGGCCCAGGTGCGCATTGAAGCGGCGGGTGAGGTGTGGGTGATTTCCGGGGACTACAAGCGGGGCGCAGACCCCACCTGCACCGCCTTTGAGCCCGTGGTCTGCGACACCTTTATTACCGAGGCCACCTTTGGCCTGCCCATCTACCGCTGGCAGTCCGGCGCAGAAATCGCCCGGCAAATTTACGACTGGTGGCAGCAGGCCCCTGAGCGCCCGTCCCTGCTGTTTTGCTATTCCTTTGGCAAGGCTCAGCGGGTGCTGGCGGAGCTGGCCCAAATTCAGCGGGCGGCGGG
>JBCCAG010000640.1:0-2884 GCA_039814955.1 Cyanobacteria bacterium P01_A01_bin.135 | reverse complement strand
GATGCTGATGAAACCTGGTCTTTCTCAGGCAATGTGAGAGATGATTTCTTCAGAAATGTGCCAGATCGCTCCTATGGCTCCAAGAGTAGCTCCCATGGGACAGAAGTGCAGGGCATTATTGCGGCTGAATCAAACAACGGTAAGGGAATTAGCGGAATCAATTGGGAATCCGATGTCGTTGCTATCGACGTGCTAGATGGCAACCGAGGTGACCAAACCCCTACGGTGGCCACCGCAAATATGATCAACCATGCCCGCAGCTTGGGCAAGAAGCTGGTAATCAACATGAGCTTTGGTGGTTCTGGCCCGATTGATCCTCAGCTAGAGCGCCTAATTGCTAGCTCTCAGGGGGATGCGCTATTTGTGATTGCGGCTGGCAATGATGGTCGAGGTAGCCTCAGCAACCCGGCTTCTTTGGCGGCGAAGTACAGCAATGTTGTGGCTGTCGGGGCCTCTTTGGGAACCCGAACGGGGTCCGGTTGGCCGGTCGCCCCTGGAACAAAGGCTTCCTACTCGAACTATGGCCACGGGATATCGTTGACGGCTCCCTCGGAGGTGATAACCACGGGGGCCTCTCCCCGAGGGTTCGGCTACAGTCCAAAATTCAACGGCACCTCAGCCGCGGCACCCCACGTCGCGGGCGTTGCCTCCCTGGTGTGGAGCGTCAACGATAAGCTCTCTGCCGGAACAGTCAAGCAAGTGCTGATGCAGACCGCTACTGACCTAGGGGCGCGAGGCTACGACCGCGTTTACGGGAGTGGCATTGTCAACGCAGATGCCGCGGTCAGGCGGGCCATGGCGATGAGTTAGATTGCCCTTTCCCAAGTTCAGTTTTCTGCAAAGCCATGACTTGCTCTCGGCGATGAATTATCGGTAATCTGATATTCATCGCCAAAATCACGATCGCGGCGTGGCCTCGATCAGTTCACCACATTTTTACAAGGCACAATGCAGGCTCATCTACCATGGTTTGGGGTTGTGACAGCGGCGATCGCCGCTTGCGGTATTCCGGCTAATGCGATCGCCGCTCCGGGGCATCCCTCGTCTACGGCCCTAACCAATGGCCCGCCGCTCGTGGCTCAAATACCGGCGCCAAGCGCTCCCCCCGAAGATGTCCAAGACCTGCTAGATTCCATCGACCAGGCCCTTCCAGAGCGTCCTTCTGACCCAGCCGAAGATATTCCCGAAGCGCTTCCAGAACAGCCCACTCCTGGGCTAGACCTCCCCACCCCTGCTGCCCCGCCGCCAGAGCCTACCGTTCCTCAAGCGAGCTTTCCTATCAGGGAAATCGACGTTAGGGGCAGTACCGTATTAAAAGACGAAATTCAGACGTTGGTGCAGGCGTACCTAGAACGGGGACAAATTACCTTTGACGACCTGCTTACCCTGCGCTCTGAGATCACCCAGCTCTACATCGAAAACGACTACGTCACCTCCGGAGCCTTCCTGCCCAGCAACCAACTGCTCACCGACGGCAGCGTAACGATTCAGGTGGTAGAGGGCTCCGTGGAGACCATTCAGGTAGAGGGCAATCGCCATCTCAACCGGGGCTATGTGCGCGATCGCCTAGCCCTGGCTACCGGCACCCCCCTCAACCAAGCCGAGCTGCTAGAAGCTCTGCAGCTCCTGCAGCTCGACCCCTTCATCAGCCAAGTGAACGCCGAACTCACCGCCGGGGCCACGCCGGGGCAAAATGCCTTGCTGGTGACGGTGGGTGAGCCTTCTCCCTTCTCCGCCGGGGTGGGCAGCAACAACTATCGCCCCGTCAGCATTGGCTCTGCTGAGATTAGCACCAACCTGGGCTACAGCAACCTGTTTGGCATTGGCGATCGCATCACCGGCTCCTACGGCCGCACCGACGGGTTAGATATTTTTGATACGGGCTTCTCGGTTCCCGTAAATGCCCGGGACGGCACCTTCAGCTTTCGGTTCAACAGTAGCGAAAGCCAAATCATTGATGATGAATTTGAGGATTTGGAAATTGAGAGCCAGACCCGCACCTATGGCCTCAGCTACCGTCAGCCCGTGGTGCGATCGCCTCAAACTGAATTCGCCTTGGGTCTAGGGTTTGACCTGCGGCGACGGCAGACCTTTATTCTGGACGATATTCCCTTTTCCTTCTCCGTTGGTCCGGAAGAGGGGGAGTCCAATGTCTCGGTGCTGCGATTTTCTCAGGATTGGGTGAACCGCTCCGAGCGGCGGGTCTTGGCAGCGCGATCGCAGTTTAGCTTTGGCCTAGATGCCTTTAATGCCACCGTTAATGACTCCGGCATTGACGGGCGCTTCTTTAACTGGGTGGGGCAGTTTCAGTGGGTGCAGCAGCTCTCCGAGCGCAATCTGGTGATCACCCGCCTCAGCACCCAGCTCACCCCCGATTCTCTGCTGTCCCTAGAGCAGTTCAGCATTGGCGGCGTAGACACGGTGCGGGGCTATGCCCAAAACCAGCTTGTGGGGGATAACGGCGTTTTGGCAGGCGTTGAGTTTCGCATCCCGGTGACCCGTAATCCCCAGCGGCTGCAGCTCACCCCCTTTATTGAGATGGGTACCGTGTGGAACAATAGTACCCCTGACCCTGAAGACCCAACCATTGCGGGGGTAGGGCTTGGCCTCAGGTGGCTCGTAATCCCTAGCCTCTCCGCTCGCCTCGACTACGGCATTCCCCTGGTCGATATCGATAGTAATTCAGACTCTTTGCAGGACAACGGTCTATATCTGTCGGTGAACTTTCAGCCCTTTTAGGCGATGATTGCGCCGGTTTCCCAGAAGGCGATCGCCCCTATGCTTCCACCATTTCTTTATCTGCCTTCAGCAGCGGGAAACCCATCGCCTCCCGCTGATCCAGATAGAGCTGCGCCACCTGCCGCGCCAGCCCTCGAATCCGGCG
>JBCCAG010000463.1:0-3894 GCA_039814955.1 Cyanobacteria bacterium P01_A01_bin.135 | reverse complement strand
GGAGGCCAAGCTCGCCCGCGAGGCGGAGATCGCCTACGCAACCCTGGCGATGGTTACGGACTACGACTGCTGGCACCCGGACCACGACAGCGTCACGGTAGAGCTGGTGATTGGCAACTTGATGAAAAACGCTGCCAATGCTCAGGCGGTGATTCGGGAAACAGTGAAGCGACTGCAGGCTAGCCCTCCTGCTTCGGTGGCGCACCATGCCCTTAAAGACGCCATCCTGACGCCCCTAGACCAGGCCCCGGAGGCGACGAAGACCAAGCTGGCGGCGCTATTGAGACCCTATTTGTGATGGAATATTGTGTTAGATGGCGATACGGGCTGTAGGGACACGGCATGTATGTGTTTAGCGACTTCGGCAAAGAGACGATATGTCTCGGTCTTACCCCCCTCAATCCCCCCTTGGTAAGGGGGGAAGTACAGTTCTCCCCCTTACCAAGGGGGAGCTAGAGGGGGTCTTCCAGAACGCTAAACACATACCATGGCATGCCATGTCCCTACAAAATTTGGACTGCAGTACCACAATGTAGAAATCGGCGGCAATGGAACAACATCTGAAATGGACACAGCGAGAACGCTTCGGCCTTAGCCAAGGAGCGATCGCCGCTGCGGGCCTGTTTTGGGTGCTCTTAGTGGCGCTGCTGCTGCACCGCCACTACAGTATGTACCCCTCCTATGCCTCCTTTGACCAGGGCATCTTCAATCAGGTGTTCTGGAACGGATCTCACGGCAGGCCGTTTCAAAGCTCCTTATCTTCTACCCTGTCGACCCCCGTCGTCCATGATGGGGAATTAGCCTCGGTGTCCTACCACCGCCTAGGTCAGCACTTCACCCCGGCGCTGCTGCTCTGGCTACCGCTGTATGCCCTACTGCCTCACCCAGCGACGCTGCTAGTGCTGCAGATCACCCTCCTGACTGCCGCCGGGCTGCTGCTGTACCGGCTGGCCCGGGAGCGGGTAGGCGTGGCGATCGCTACGATGATTACCGGCAGCTTCTACGCCGCCAACGCCGTAATTGGGCCGAGCTTGGCTAACTTTCACGACCTCTGCCAGGTGCCGCTGTTTCTGTTCACGCTATTTCTGGCCCTAGAGCAACGGCGCTGGTGGGTATTTTGGCTAGCCGCTGCGGTGGTGCTGACAATTCGAGAAGACGCAGGGGTAATGCTGTTTGGGATTGGGGCTTATCTGGCGGTGAGCCGCCGGGCGCTGCTGCAGGGTCTAGCGCTATGCGTTTTGAGCTTGGGCTACATGCTCATGCTCACCAACCTCGTGATGCCGCTATTCTCCGAAGATATCTCCCGGCGCTTCATGATTGAGCAGTTTGCCCCCTACGTCGATGGCGACGAGGCCACCACTATAGATGTAATTAAAGGACTGCTGACCCGCCCCGGTCAGCTAATCACAGATCTAGTCACGCCCGTTGACCGGACGCTGAAATACCTACTGGCCCAGTGGCTACCCCTCGCCTTCGTCCCAGCCATTTCCCCTGCCGCCTGGGGCTTAACCGCCTTTCCGCTAGCGAAGCTGTTTGTCCGGGACGATGCCACGGCGCTGGCCATCAACCTGCGCTACGCCCTCACCATTGTTCCAGGGCTCTTCTACGGGGCAATTCTCTGGTGGGCCGAGCGACCCACGGGTCTAAAGCCATTGTGGCGACGGCGGTTTTGGGCGCTATGTATTGGGCTGTCGCTGCTGTTTACCTTTACCTCTAACCCCAACCGTGCCCTGTCGTTTGTAGTGCCGGATTCCTTTGAGCCGCGGGTCTACATCCCTTTGTCCCGCCAGTGGTCCCATGTAGGCGTGATTCGAGCCATGCTGGCACAAATTCCGAGCGATGCCAGCGTTTCCGCCACAACCCATATCGTGCCTCACCTTTCTAGTCGCCGGGAGATTATTCGGTTTCCGGCCATGCGGCTACGTAATGATGCCGAGAAGGCGATCGCGGTGGACTACGCCGTGGTTGATCTGTGGCAGCTCCAGCAGTACGGCGTTGCCTTTGCCGACGACGCCAACCGCCTACAGCGAATGAGCGATCGCCTTGACGGCTTGATTCAACAGGGGCGCTACGGCCTGACGCAATTTGAGGATGGCGTTGCCCTCCTGCAACGCGGTCAGCCCAATCAGCCAGCAGCGATCGCCGAGTGGGAGGGATTCAAACAAGGCCTCACTTCCCAAGCATCTGAACCTACTGCGTAGCGGGTTAGCCTACGAAGAAGCTGCTAGCGTCTCAGAAGCATTATGAAGCTTCGGTAAAAGCCGCACTCCGCGAACCGCCTGCTCCCTTGCCGCAATGACTCAGTATTGTTACGGGGACATTGCGGCATTGAGCCATTTGATTCAGGTCGTGCAGCAGGCTCAACGCGCCATAGGCCGCGAACAATCAGTCGCGTAGAGATCTGAGTGAATCCGTACATTTGCGATCGCCTGAACAGAATTTATACACAGGGCTTAAGATCGTCAAGTCGCTATAAAGCTGTAGAAAAGCTGCTGACCGCCTAAATTCGGCCCTGATAACTTACCTATAGTCATTGTCAGGGGCCTTAAGTCATTTTCATACACTTTTCTGTAAAAACAAGCAAGAGCCGCAGCTTGAATCAGGTGTAATAGGGTTTTAGCCGATACTCTGATGTACTAGAGCGTCCCCCTCAGGTATGCAGTGGCGATGGGTGATCTTCTACTCAACAAGAGACCAATTTCTAAACCGGCACTGGTTAGAGAAATCTACTGACGCACTTACGTCGAATAAATCAGGGTGATGCAACTGTCCTAATGCAGTAGGGCATTTACGCACAGTTGCCGGTAAGACATAAGAGCTTTTAGCCAGCCTTATGACCTAAGCATCAATGCCAGCGCAACCATCTGCTCGCCCCGCTATGGGTGTATAACTGCGTCGCCACAAGTAAGTGGAGGGGGAAGCGCTCTCCCTGACAGCTACGTTTACTGACGGCGCTCTACCTACGCCAACCATAAAGTTTTTGCATAACTAGGCTATCTGTTCATCATCTCTTGATTTTCAAGGACGTAAGTTCCAGCGGTCAGTTCCCGGACTTGCGAAATAAATCGCTTGGTTACCTGTGACAACCCTATTTGCCCATTGCACTATTAAGGAAGAAATCCGATGGTCGACATTCAATTACCAGGTAATATCCTTCTCCGGCTCAGTAACTACGCAAGCGAAAGTTTTGACGTCGACAACAATCCTCTAACCGATGACGAGGTTGACGTCATCAAGGTAACGGGAAACGTCGTCAGTGGCGGCAGCGGTAGCGCAACGCTAATCTTCGACGAGCCGTCTGGCCTATATGACATCTCTGGAGAATACTTCGACCAGCCCAACGGGAATGGTCGCCTTGAGCTGAGAGTCAACGGCGTTTCCGTTGGTACCATCGAGCTTGATCGAGCCACAGGCTCAACGAGCGAGCGCTTGACTGACGTATTTGCAACGGATGTCGCTCTACAAACAGGTGACAGCATTACGCTTATCGGCACGCGAGACAACAACGAATATGCTCGGGTCATCTCCTTAAACTTTGATGCGTCTGACACTGGAGAGGTCTTCTTTGGGGGCAGCACCTTTGAGGTCAACGAGGCAGACGGAACTGCAACCATCAATCTCATTCGCAGTTCAGGTGCGGGGACAGCAGAAGTCAATGTCCGGGTGGGACGTCCCGTCGATACGGCCACCGCTGGTTCAGACTATGTCTATGACACGACCACCCGAATTACCTTTGCACCGGGCGTAACCACTCAGAGCTTCACGATTCCCATTATTGACGATGCCCTTGCTGAAGGCAGTGAAACCGTTACCCTAAGCCTGACGTCAGGCAACGACACAACAACTGTTGGGGCATCGGCAAGGCTGACCATTTTGGATGACGAGACACCGACG
>JBCCAG010000261.1:0-5428 GCA_039814955.1 Cyanobacteria bacterium P01_A01_bin.135 | reverse complement strand
TGGTATGGTCTGCCTGATGGCTGCGGTGAATGTGGCGGTGACCAAAACTCCCATCAGCACCAGCATCATCCTCAGCGTCCTGTCAGGGACGACCATGCTGCCGGTGATCGTCATCGCCAGCTACACTAGCTTTTTGCTGACCAGTCAAGTAACCATGATCCGCACCCAGCGCTCCCGTAGCGCGGAGGTTGTCCCTGCCTTAGTGCAACCTGAGCTCGCCTCAGTGACTCAGTAAACGGCTAACAAAAAAGGGGCATACACATCTGTATGCCCCAGGAAACTGTCTCTGTCTAAATGTCTGATGGCTAATGCATAAGCAGAAGGCCATAAATAAACGACGCTAACAGGGGGTTCGCTCCCAACATCGGCTACTTATGGCTAACCACTTATCTAATGCCTTGAAAATCTAGGCGCTCGTCTGCTCGGCATTGACGTCTACCGTGGTAGCGACTTGCTCAGACTGTTCGTCAGCCGGGCGCTTCAGCCAGCCCATCAATAATTGAGATACCTCGGTGACCAGCAGGGTAGCAACAATACCATCGTCAATCCACCCTAAAACGGGTATGACGTCGGGGGCGATATCAATTGGCGAGAACAGATACAGCAGCGTAGCGCCAATAAGAAGCCAGCGGTACTTAGGGTGACGCAGCGTGGCGCGATACCAATTATAAAAAGCCTGAACTAGGTTAGTGGATTGGCGGGAATCGTTTGACATGGGCGGAATCTCTAGGAGCTGATGACCTCTTTATCGTGCCAAATCCGCTCGGTTGAGGGCAGTGTAGATACTGCGCCATTCGTTTCGGTTTCCCACCAGATTATGCTGCGCCCAGCCAATCTATGCTGCGCTTAGCCCGTCTATCCATATAGATAAATAGATGCAGCCGGTGGATAGCGATGGCGATCGCGCTACATCATGCAAATTGCGCATAAGCAATATGCGAATTTGAGTCCTAGGCTGCAAAAGCGTAGCAAAGATAACATTTTGTATCGATGGTTTCTCCATAATGAAAGTCATTGTTGAGCGGTCAACCCTTAACCGTATTGACTGTTACGGCACACTAGTGCCCCAGTTACTACGGTTAAGCGAGTGACAGAGAGTTTAGACGGCACAGGTCAATCTGAAAGTCGTCGAGCGAATTCACTGAGGAGAAGTCGTGACCAGCGTTGTTCCAAATAAGCCCGAAAAGCTGAATAAATTTGAGCGCTTTAAGGCAGAAAAGGATGGACTAGCCGTTAAAAGCGAGCTAGAGACGTTCGCCAAGCTCGGCTGGGAGGACATCGACGAAACCGACCGCGACCACCGGTTGAAGTGGCTAGGGGTGTTCTTCCGTCCGGTTACGCCAGGCAAATTCATGCTGCGCATGCGCATGCCCAACGGTATTCTGACCGGGGAGCAGATGCGCGTTTTAGCCGAAATCGTCGACCGCTACGGTGAGGATGGTAACGCCGATATCACCACGCGCCAGAACCTGCAGCTGCGGGGCATTCGCCTCGAGGATGTGCCCGATATTTTTGAGCGGCTTAGCGCTGCCGGGATGACCTCCATGCAGTCTGGCATGGATAACGTGCGCAACATCACTGGCTCTCCCATGGCAGGCATCGACGCCAGCGAGCTGCTGGACACCCGCGACCTGGTGAAGCAGGTCCAGGACATGATTACCAATAGCGGCGAGGGCAATCCTGAGTTTACCAACCTGCCGCGGAAATTCAATATTGCCATCGAGGGCGGCCGGGATAACTCGGTGCACGCTGAAATCAACGACATCGCTTTTGTGCCGGCCTACCGTGAGGGCAAGCTGGGCTTCAACGTGCTGGTGGGGGGCTTCTTTTCTGCTAAGCGCTGTGAGGCAGCGATTCCCCTAAACGCCTGGGTGCCGCCTGAGACAGATATTGTTGTGGGGCTCTGCCGCGCCATTCTGGAGGTGTACCGGGACAACGGTCCCCGGGCCAACCGTCAGAAGTCTCGCTTGATGTGGTTAATCGACGCCTGGGGGGTGGAGAAGTTTCGCACTGAGGTGGAAAAGCAGCTAGGCCAAGCGCTGCTGACGGCCGCCCCGGACGATGAGATCGACTGGGAGAAGCGGGACCACATCGGGGTATACCCCCAGCAGCAGGAAGGCTGCAGCTACATAGGCATGCATGTGCCCGTTGGCCGGCTGTATGCCCAGGATATGTTTGACCTAGCCCGCATTGCCGAGGTCTACGGCAACGGCGAGATTCGGCTAACGGTGGAGCAAAACGCCCTCATCCCCCATGTGCCCAACGATCGCTTAGAGGCGCTGCTGCAAGAGGCGCTGCTGCAAAAATTCCCTCTTGAGCAGGCTCCTTTGAGCGGTTCTCTGGTGTCCTGTACCGGAGCGCAGTTCTGCAACTTTGCCCTGATTGAGACCAAGAACCGGGCGCTAGCCATGGCCCGCGAGGTGGAGTCAGAGCTAGAGTTACCCAAATCAGTACGCATCCACTGGACCGGTTGCCCCAACTCCTGTGGCCAGCCCCAGGTCGCGGAAATCGGCTTCATTGGTACTAAGGTGCGCAAAGAGGGCAAGACCGTCGAGGGTGTGGACGTCTATATGGGCGGCAAAGTGGGCAAAGATGCCAAGCTTGGTGAGCGGGTCATGAAGGGGATCCCCTGCGATGACCTGAAGCCGGTGCTGAAAGATTTGTTGGTGGAGCACTTCGGCGCGACGCCGAAGCAGGAATCTGGTGGCGCGACGCCGAAGCAGGAATCCAGTGGTGCGACGCCGAAGTAGGCGAGCTAGCTGGCTTAAGCCCGTACCGACGGCTTACCGCAAATGAGTTTATAGAGCTTTGGATAGGGCGAAAGCCCTGTTCATTGAACACGCCTAAGCGAGCTAGGACGTGTACTGAGAGCCCCAGGAGTGATCCCTACGGGAGCTGAGAGTTGGTTGTACGTTGATTTAATTTCAGGAGAGTCACGACATGATTGGAGAGTTGTTTACAAGAGCAACTCAGGGACGGTACAAAATATTGCACCTGACCTGGTTTGCCTTTTTCTTGACGTTTGTTGTCTGGTTTAACTTCCCGCCCTTTGCAACCACTATTGCTCAGGATTTCGGTCTCGAAAGACCCCAGCTGCTGACCATTGGTCTCTGTAACGTGGCACTGACGGTGCCGGCCCGTGTCGTTATCGGCATGCTGCTGGACAAGTATGGTCCTCGTCTCACCTATTCGCTGCTGCTGATCTACTCGGTCATCCCTTGCTTGATCTTTGCCACGGCGCAGAGCTTCAATCAACTAGTGCTAGGCCGACTGCTGATGGGCATCGTCGGTGCGGGCTTTGTGATTGGCATCCGTATGACCGCTGAGTGGTTTCCGCCCAAGGAGGTGGGTACGGCTGAGGGTATCTACGGCGGCTGGGGCAACTTCGGCTCCGCATTCTCTGCCTTCACCATGGTGCTGTTTGGCCTAGCGCTGAGCTTCTTGCCGGGTGCGTTCCAATTCCCCGAGGCTGAGAGCTTCCGGGTCCTAGCTTTCCCCCCGTTCCAAACTGACATTTTGAACTGGCGGGCGGCGATCGCCGGTAGCGGCATCATCGCAGCGCTATACGGTGTGTTCTACTACTTCAACGTCACCAACACCCCGCCGGGTAAGGTTTACCAGCGCCCTGATAGCGCTCGCGGCATCGAGGTTACCACCAAGCGCGACTTCTGGTTCTTGATGGCGATGAACGCGCCCCTAACCATCATTCTGATGGTGCTGGCTTGGCGTCTGCAGAAGGTGAACTTCCTCAACACGGGCGGCATGTACGTGGCGTGGCTGCTGCTGCTGGGTCTGTACGCTTTCCAGGCCTACAACTGCTGGACAGTTAACAAAGATCTGCTGGCTGGTCGCAAGGTGTATCCGCCGGAGGACCGCTACCGCTTCCGTCAGGTCGCCATCCTTGAGCTGACCTACATTGCCAACTTTGGATCTGAGCTAGCCGTAGTAACCATGCTGCCGTCCTTCTTTGAGGGCACCTTTGGCCTGGATAAAGCCACCGCTGGTTTGATTGCCGCCAGCTACGCGTTCATGAACCTGGTGTCTCGCCCCGGTGGCGGTATCATCTCTGACCGCATGGGCAGCCGCAAGTGGACTATGGTAGTCCTGACTATGGGTATGGGTATCGGCTATTTGCTGATGAGCACCGTGAGCGGGGCCTGGCCGCTGCCGCTGGCTGTGCTGCTAACCATGGCTTGCTCGTTCTTTGTGCAGTCTTCTGAGGGTTCCACCTTTGCGATCGTGCCGCTGGTGAAGCGCCGGATTACGGGTCAGATTGCGGGTAACGTAGGTGCTTACGGCAACGTGGGTGCAGTGGCATACCTGACGACTCGTCTGCTGTTCTCCAATGCCTCTGCAGCAGCCAACGGTGGTGAGGCTGTGATGAGCGCCGTGAACTCTGCCTTCTTCCAGGTGCTGGGTACGGTGGGCGTGATTGTGGCCTTCTTGTGCATCTTCTTCCTGGATGAGCCTAAGGACTCCTTTGCAGAGCACCATGAAGGTGAGATGGCTCCCCATCCTTCCGCTATGCCGGAAGACCAGTCGGCCCGCATCATCTAATGTGATGCGCTCGGCATAACCCGACATTCCCCGTAGGGACATGGCATGCCATGTCCCTACACCTGTACATCTACTGGGCATGAGGCCCCATGCCCCTACGCCGTGACCTGCATTCTGGAGGACACCCATGACAGACACATTCAAAACCCTCTGCCCCTACTGCGGCGTTGGCTGTGGCTTAGAGGTGTCACCCCCGGCCCGGCCCGGCGGCAAAGCGACCCTCAGGGCACCCGATGGTCAGCCCATTTGGCAGGTGCGGGGCGATCGCGCTCACCCCTCCAGTAAGGGGCAGGTGTGCGTTAAAGGGGCAACGGTGTCTGAGTCCCTGCACAAAGACCGGCTCAAGTACCCGATGTTGCGGGACAGCCTCAGCGATTCGTTTCGCCGGGTAACCTGGGATGAAGCCTTAGACCGGCTGGTGAGCCGCCTGGAGACTACTCTGGAGCACCAGGGGCCAGAGGGTGTCTGCATGTATGGCTCCGGGCAGTTCCAGACGGAAGACTATTACCTGGCACAGAAGCTGCTCAAAGGCTGTCTGCAAACCAACAATTTTGACGCCAACTCCCGCCTGTGCATGTCCTCGGCGGTGGCGGGCTACATCCAGAGCTTTGGGGCCGATGGTCCCCCCTGCTGCTACGACGATTTAGAGAAGACCGACTGCGCCTTTTTGATTGGCACCAACACCGCCGAGTGCCACCCAATTGTTTTCAACCGGCTGCAAAAGTACCATCGCAAGAATCGCCACGTGAAGATGGTGGTGGTGGACCCACGCGAGACCGCCACGGCCAAGGCGGCGGACCTGCATTTGGCTATTCGCCCCGGCAGCGACCTGCACCTGCTCAACGGCATTGCCCATCTGCTGATTCGCTGG
>JBCCAG010000135.1:0-7567 GCA_039814955.1 Cyanobacteria bacterium P01_A01_bin.135 | reverse complement strand
GCACAAACAGAAAGTAAGAGATTTCGGCTAGCCTATTTCTGTCTGAAGGTGCGGTGCGCAATCATATCTCCAGCATCCTGGGTCGGTTGAATCTACGGGACTGAACCCAAGCGGCGCTCGTTGCTAATACGTTTGCCGCTTATTTAGGTGATGATACAGCTGAGTAGTCGCCGCCCATCAGCAGCTTTGCTGAAGCTCTGGCGCACATAGGCAAGTGGCGGCTGGATCCGTTTGGGAGATGGCCCCAGGTGAGGCATGTAGTCTCATTCGTTGTCAGAATTCAAAATGACCGGGTTTATCATCTGAATCTTATGGCATAGATCTTTTCTACTCAGAGCCTCCTCAGTTTCAACCCGTTAACTAGGACTTGTAGAGCAAAGCCAAAGCGACTCTACAGCCAACCCAATAGGACAAGAATCAATGAAACTCAGCTACCTCACCGCTCTGGTTATCTCATCTGCCCTCACCGTAGGTGCGGTCGGCATGATTAGCAGCCCCGTTCAGGCTAACCCCTGCGCCGCGACGAATCCCTGTGCCGCCACTAACCCTTGCGCCGCCGCCAATCCCTGTGCCGCTAATCCCTGTGCCGCCAATCCTTGTGCCGCCAATCCTTGTGCGGCGGCTAACCCCTGCGCCGGAGCCACTGTCAAAGCAACATTCCAAGGCGTAGACCACGACACCCAGGGGACCGTGTCCATCGTTGAAGAGGGCGGTAAGCGCTATCTCGAATTCGATGGTGATTTCGAATCTGCCGATGGTCCGGATCTATTCGTGCTGCTTCATGAAGAGTCTGTCCCCCAAAACTATGCCGCCGATCAGTATGTGAACTTGGGAGAGCTGCAGTCTACATCGGGGCAACAGCGCTACGAAATCCCCGACGGCATCTCCGTAGAAGACTTTCAGTCCGCCGTCATCTGGTGCCGCCAGTTCAACGTCACGTTTGGCTACGCCGCCCTTTAACTGTCTTAGCCAGCGCCTGTGGCATCCAGCGTCTCCACCAGCACGTCGATTTGCTGGCGATGATAGTTCAAAAAGGCGTCACACTGCTGCAGGCGCTCCATGGCGGCAGAAAACTGGTCGAAAACATCGGCCAAATGCAGCTCCCCCTGCTCAATTTTGCGAATAATCTGCTCCACTTCAGTGACAGCATGTTCGTAGTTCCAATTAGGGTCAGCAGGGGGTAGCGGGGAAGAGGGATGAGTCATGGTAAGAGGGATGGGTAAAAGCGATCGCCCAGTATTGGGTATGGGGCTTAGCTGTCTGTCGGACTCGGCTTATCAGTCGTATCAGTCGGGATATCGGGCAATTTAATCCCTAGCACTTCCACCTCGGCACTGCCTTCAGCAAGCTGAACCTGGAGCGTTTGCCCCGGCGATAGGGATGTGGATGAGCGGACGATGTCGCCATTCTCTTGCCGTACCAGAGCATAGCCTCTGCGCAGCACCGTCGCGGGATCAAGGGAGTGCAGGGTCTGCGAAAGCATCTGACAATGGTGTTCCGCATCTTGGAGCTTGAGCACCGCCGCCTGCAGCAGAATAAGCCGCTGGCGGCTGACGGTGCGCTGCTCTCGCTGCACCCGCTGGGCAAGGCGCAGATGGCGGAGCTGCGATCGCAGCCGGGCAAGCTTTTCTTGCTGGTGGTGCAAATGGGTCTCAACGGCTTGCTGTAGAGCCACTACCCGCTCTTGATGGTCGCTGGCCACCTCCGACAGCTTGGGCACCGCCTGCTCCGCCGCCGCTGTTGGCGTATGGACGCGGAAGTCCGCCACCAGATCTGCTAGAGTTTCGTCCCGCTGATGGCCAATGCCCGACACCACCGGAACCCGGCAGTCGGAGATCGCCCGCACCACCCGCTCGTCGTTAAAGCAGGTCATATCCTCCGTCGCTCCGCCCCCCCGCGACACAATCAGCACGTCCGCCCGCCCGTCCTGCTGCACCCGCTCAATCGCCTGCACGATAGTTGTCGGAGCCTGATCCCCCTGCACAAGCGCCGGGGAGAATAGAATCCGCAGCCCCGGATAGCGCCGTCTCAGGGTGCGCAAAATATCTCCCCAGGCGGCGGCCTGAGGTGAGGTAACCACAGCGACATACTTGGGGTGGGCAGGTAGCGATCGCTTGCGTTCTGCATCGAACAGCCCTTCGGCGCTCAGCCGCTGCCGCAGCTGCCGGTAGCGTAGCGCCCTTAGGCCCTCTCCGGCGGGCAGCGCCTGCCAAACGTTGAGCTGATAGGCCCCCCGCTTTTCATGTACCCGCACTTGACCCAAGACCACAATTTGCTCCCCCGGCTCCGGCATCACCGCCAGTCGCCGGATGCGGTTGTTCCAAACCACGGCGCTGATGGCGACATCGGCATCCGGATCCTGGAGGGTGAAGAAAATGCCGCTGCGATACTGGGTGGCGCTGGAGACCTCCCCCACCACCCAAACCTGTCGCAAATGCTTGTCGGTCTCGATTAAATCGTGAATGTAGCGCGTCAGCCCAGCCACCGACAGGGGACTATCCGCCTCGTCGCTAAAGCGAATTGGCGCAGGATGGGGGGGATTGTCGGGGGAGTAGGCGACCATGTCTGCAAAAGTTTGTGGATGGGAGGCAGGGGAGAACCGACAGGCGGCTATCTGCAGGATAGCGTTAGTTCTCATGAATCAGGGGTAAAATCTATAACCTGATTTAAGGAATTGGCAGCGCCGCTATGCATTTCTTTAGGTCAGGAAAAGATTGCCCGAGGCAATACTGCTGGGTCATCGCAGGGAGGTCTAGATTGGCAGGGTAATGTCAAACTCGGTCCCCATCCCCACCTGCGATCGCAGTTCGATAGTGCCGCCGTGTTCCTTCACAATTCGATGGCTATTGGCCAACCCAAACCCTGTTCCCTATTGCGCCTAGAGAGGCGCTTGCTTAATGTGATTTTGTAGACCCCCCGCTCCGCGGGGGGTCTACAAAACAAAGTGTCCCAACCAGCCCTTCGGGTGCAATAATTGATGGGCTTTGTTGTGGAAAAACTCATTGAATATTTTCTGAACCTCCGCAGAAATACCGCCGCCAGTGTCGCTAATGCGCACAACAAGGCAGCCGCTCTCTCCTGGAGAGAGCAGCGTGGTCAGCAAGCGCTTATTAGGCGACCGCCTATCCGGTCTCCAGCACCCCCGTCATCAGCGCCACCAAAATCGCGATGCCAAAACCCAGCCGGTACCAAACGAATACCCAGGTGTTGTGGTTCTGCAGGTACTTAATCAGCCAGGCGATCGCTGCATAGGAGGAAGCGGCTGACGCAATCAGCCCCGCTGCCAGGGGCACCATGCCAATGCCGCCAAAGTTACTCTCCAGCAAACCCACCAGCTCCACTAGCCCCGCCAGGGTAATAGCGGGGATGCCCAGCAGAAAAGAGAAGCGGGCAGCGGTGGCGCGCTCTAGGCCCATAAATAGGCCCGCCGTCAGGGTGGAGCCAGAGCGAGAAACGCCGGGGATCAGGGCCAAAGCCTGGGCGCAGCCCATCAGGATACCGTCCCGGGTGCCCAGCTTCTCTAGGTTGCGGGCCCGTTTACCGATTTGCTCAGCGAGGGCCAGCAGCAGCGCCATCACAATCGAGGCCACGGCGATCGCTCCCATGCTGCGAATGGGGGAATTGTCTAGGTCGGGGATCAGGGCCTTCATCAGTAGGCCACAGATAACGATGGGAAAAGTACCCAGAAAAATGCCTAGACCAATGCGAAAGTCCTGGGATTGGTAATCAGACTTGGCGATCGCCCGCAGGGTACCCCCCGCCACCTGCGTCAGGTCCTCCCAGAAGTACCAGATAATTGCCACAATGCTGCCAAGCTGGATCACCGCCGTAAACGCCACGCCGGGGTCCCCCCAGCCGAGCGCTACGGGGACCGCCTTCATGTGGGCAGTGCTGCTGATGGGCAAAAACTCCGTCAGCCCCTGCACAATGCCCAGCACGATGGACTTAAAAACGTTTAGGTCTATGGCACCGGGGTCTGGCCCTGGGCTCTGGGCCAGCGCCGCAGAAGAAAGCCAAGCGTTAGGAAGAGAAATCATAAATATAATTTAAGTGTATAAAATATCTGCTGAGCTAGCCGTTATCCTCTACCATCACCAATGTTCCCTACGAGTAGAACCATGTTGGGGTGTTGCCCAGCAAGATTGCCTAACCAGTAGGCCAGGGTCAGCCTGCTAGGCAACGGTGCCCATCCCGGCGCCCTTACACGCTTGGTAGAGTTACCCCCCTAGCATTTGTTTTCAGACGGTTTTATTGTATTCGGTGGCTTCAGCTTAGGAGCCAGACATCTCAACGGCAAGCCAGCCGCGCAAGTTTCAGAAATATTTTATATTGCGGCCCTCAATTGCCCAAAAAGCCAGTCCAGACTCGATTTACGCCAAAACGGATGCGGTTTGCGGAAATTCACACTACACTGCCTACATACCCCCCAGGGGCATTCTCCTAAGCCCCGAATCCCCAGTCTTGTAGTATATTAAGAAACGTGAACTCGATCTCATCTTCATCCTTGGCTTACATATCTCTGTCCCAGCCATCGTCAGGGCGTCTTGAGGCTATCAAGACTCAGCTAGCCATGCAGCGACCTTGGCTTCTATTTTCAGGCGCTATTTTCCTAGTATCCGTGCCGGTGTTTTTTCAAGCGCCGCTGGTGCGGGTTGCGCCGCTGCTGAGCCTTAACCTGCTGCTGGTATGGTTCTCAATCGCCTCACTGCTACGATCGCGTCCGGCCCTTGTGCCTTGGGGGGATATGCTGATGGGATTCGCTTGGACCTGGCTGGCAGGCACCATCTATTGGGGATGGCTGCGGTGGGAGCCGCTGCTGCATTTGCCGATTGAGGCGATTGGATTACCGTTTGTCTGGGTAGCCATGCGGCAACAGCGGCTGCATATCGGCCACTGGTTCTACCTAGGCTCTCTGCTGGGGACGGCGATAACCGATCTCTACTTCTACCTGGTGGATTTGATTCCAGATTGGCGAGCTCTGATGGCGGCAGATACGGCATTTGTACCCTCGATTCTGGCAAACGCTGTAGTCAAAGTTCAAACCCCTTGGGGTGCTATCTGTGCCATGGGTCTGGTTGCCGCGTTGGTTGTGATTGGCTGGCCGCCTCTAAAAACAAGCCAGTTGTCCCGATGGGTCTTTAGCGGCGCTGTATTGAGTACATTGTTGGTAGACGGCTTATTTTGGATAGCTGCAACCGCCGCTGCCTAAAAGATGATTGGATGGCGTAGGTTCCCTGCAGCTTGGCTATAATCGGCTTGTTGGCCTGTGGCTCTTGCTCTCAGATGGGCTCATATGGGCATAGGCGGCACCGATTGAGCCTGCTAAACGAGTTGTTACGGGCTGCTAGGCTCTCGGTCTGAGCGCTTGCAGTTCCGTCGCTCTTGCATATGGCAGGCGAAACTGGAGACCTATGAGCGGCCACATCTGCGGTGAATTCACAATCCCTGCCCCACTTAATTCTTCACACTGAATCAGGCCGGCGCTACATTTCTTTGGCCGGCAGTAGTTGCTGGACCATCGGACGCGGCGACGACAACAACTTTGTGCTGCCCGATCGCTGGATTTCCCGCAACCACGCCATGCTGCAGCGAATGGAGACTGGCGAGTTCTACCTGATTGATCTGGGTAGCCGCAACGGTTCTTTTGTGGGCGGGCGGCGGGTGACGGTGCCCGTAACGCTGCAAAACGGCGATCGCCTCACTTTTGGCCAAACCAACATCGACTTCTACAGCCCCAGCGCCGCCTCCCCATTCGGGGATGAACCTGGCTTTGCCGATGTGGATTCTCAAGACCACACCGCGACGGCCATGCTGCATGTGAGGCGGATGATCTCAGTGCTGGTGATGGATATCCGCAACTTCACCGGCATGACCCGCGAGCTGGACGAGACGGTGCTCTCAGAAACCATCGGCACCTGGTTTCGCCGCGCGGGAGACATCATCCGCGACTATGGGAGTTGGGTAGATAAGTACATCGGCGATGCCATCATGGCGGTGTGGATTCACGGGGCGGAAACCGTCAGCCACGAGGAGATGATGGAAATTGCTAAGGCCATCAACGACCTGCATAAGATGACCAGCGAGCTGCACCTGCTTTATCCCCTGCCCGCCCCGGTAAGGGTAGGAGCGGGGCTGAACACGGGCTATGCCATGGTGGGCAATACCGGCACCGGAGACCACCCCGACTATACGGCCCTGGGGGATACGGTAAACGCGGCCTTTCGGCTAGAGACATCCACCAAGCAGCTGGGGGTAGACGTTGCCTTTGGGGAAACCGCCTACCACTATTTGGTTAACGAGCACTATGTCGACCCGGGCACGGCTCACCTGTTTAAGCCCTATGAGCTCAACCTGAAAGGGTATGACCTCCCCATCAAGGCCCACGCGGGCACCTTTGCCGACCTCGATCGCTTCCTCACCCTGGGGCGAAAGCTGTAACGAATTAGCCCAGGCGTTTGCTATAACTATTGGAGCCGCAGCAGCCAAGCGGCACTTGTTGCCCTGAGCTGATTGCCCTAATTTTATAAGTGGGGGTTGCCGTGCCAATGAGACCGCGATTGCTCCAAGCTACGATGGCGTACCGCCTGAGCGCTATTACCACCGCTTTTACCCTGACGGCGATCGCTGCTGTGGTTAGCCCAGCAGCGGCCAGCAGCGGCCAGCTTCTGCGCTGGCAATTCGACCCCGAGACCCGCCAGCTAGAGCTCATTGTCACGGCGGCCACTCAACCTAACTACTTCATCTTGGCCCAGCCGCCCCGCATCATTGTCGACTTCCCAGGAACGACGTTGGGGCCAGTGCTAGAGGAGCAGCGCTACGGCGGGATCGTGCGACAAATTCGCGTCAATCAGTTTCAGCCCACCCTGACCCGAGTGGTGATCGAGCTAGACGAAGATGCGGAGCTAGCGGCCCAGCAGGTGCAGGTGCGTCCGCTAGATACCACCTCTACCCGCTGGGCCGTGCGGCCACTCCTGGCTGGGGATCGGCCCAGCTCCCTGACCACTGACCTATCAGCACCGGACAGCCAGGATGATGCGATCGCTCTGCCCCCAGAAAACGACGGCGGGGACAGTCCTTTAGGGGAGACTACCGACGAGACGCCGCCCCTAGAGCCGGGGGGTCTGGAGTTGGTGGTAGAGACAGCGGACGCTGCACCCTTTCCAGCGGAGCGCTCGGCGGTAAGCGGGACTAGCGACCTAGATGAGACCAGCGATCGCGAGATTGGCGGTGGCGAGACGAGGAACCGTGAGATTGCAGATAGGGAGATTAGGGACCGCGCTACAGAAGTTGAGCTACCGGTGCAGATGGACGATGACACCGATGAGGGGCTCGCCGACAGGGGGTTTACCGTCGCCAATACAATCACTTTTGGTGCCACTGAGCTAGAGATCGCCGACCCCATCCGCCTAGAGGCTAGCAATTCGATGGTTGGTCCTATCGTGCTTCAAGCTGACTCAGTCGCGCTAGATGACGAGGCTGCTGAACCAGCGCCAGAGCTCGCTAGCGAGGATGTCCCCTCGGCATTAGAGACGCCAGAACCGTCTCCTACTCCCGACGAAAGCGAACT
>JBCCAG010000488.1:0-3760 GCA_039814955.1 Cyanobacteria bacterium P01_A01_bin.135 | reverse complement strand
CGCCCCCGCCCCATACTGAGCGCAGATCTCCGGGTTGGCGACGCTCTCGTCAATGGCGACGCGGGTGGCCACCGTCTCATCGGAGAAGTTGACAGAGGAGCCGAACAGCGCTCCCATGGCGATGCCAATCACCAGCGCCGCGCCCAAAATCGCTAGAGTAGTTGAGCTCCAGATACTGCCAGACTTTGGGCTATTCAAGGCTTTACCCCGGGGTGATCTGTCTCTGTCGGCCCCGTCTCTCTCGGGCCTGTCTCGGTCATACCTATCCCGATCGCCGGGGGTGTCATAGCGATCGCTGTAGCGAGAGGGGGGAAGCGGGGGTCTGGGTCTACGCGCCATAGCAGAATCTAATGCTTACCTAAAGTGAATATCAATAAAGATATGAGTGCGAAAAAGTGACAAAATAGTTCACAAGCGATTTGATATCGCTATATCGTAACGTATGTTTACATCAAAGTGACTTTGCAGCCTTCCCAATCTTCATCCAAATCCCAAAATCAGCGTCGCCTGCGTAAACCGATATCGATTCCGCTGCGAACAATTCTAGCGGACAGTCTGACGGTGTTTTGGGGGGAATGGCTGGACCTGAGAATTCGGATTCCCCAAATTGCCGCCTCGGGTCTGGTGTCACCCCTGATCTATATTCTAGCGTTTGGCCTTGGCCTCGGGAGTGCCATTGATGGGGCCATGGAACTGCCGGCGGGGACCACCTATCTGCAGTTCATTTTGCCGGGGATGGTTGCCCTGTCCTCCATGACCATCAGCTTTGGCGGCACCACCTTCTCCATCTGCGGGGAGCGGCTGTACAGCAAGACTTTTGAAGAGGTGCTGCTGTTGCCGGTCCATCCGCTGTCGCTGTTTTTGGGCAAAATGTCGGCGGGGGTGGTGCGAGGGCTGATGACCTCAGGTTCGGTGATTGCCATTGCCCTCCTGGTCACCCGGCAGATTGGGTTTATCAGCCCGCTGTTCTGGCTGGTGTTGCTGCTCAACTGCGCGGTGTTCTCTGGCCTGGGGGTGATTGTGGGCCTCAACGTCGCGTCTTTAGAGAGCGTGAGCCTGCTGAATAATTTTCTCATCGTGCCCATGTCTTTTTTGGGGGCCACCTTCTTTTCTCCTGAGACCCTGCCCCTGGTGCTGAAAGCAGTGGTGTACTGCCTGCCCCTCACCTACACCAGCATCGGTCTGCGAGCGGCAGCTTACCTGCCCCCCAGCCAGTTTCCCTGGTACAGCATTCCCGTGCTGCTGGCGATCGCCATCGCTTTGGGCGCGGTGGGGGCCTACCAGTTTGCCTCCCAGCGAGACTAGGTAGGGAGATGGCAGGCTATACGCATTGGTCTTACTTCCCTCAGTCCCCCTTGGAAAGGGTGGAAGCGCAATTCTCCCCCTTCCCAAGGGGGAGCTAGAGGGGGTAATCCGAGACGTTGAACAAGGATATATGCCATGTCCTTACAAAGCGCTTTTTGATAGCCTAGATAGGCCCTTCTACCCTCTTGCCCTCACCCATCCATGGCCTCCGACGATATCCGCGCCACTCGCTTAAAAAAGGTCCAGCAGCTCCAGGAGATGGGGCTCAACCCCTATGCCTATAGCTGGGAGTCCACCCACAGCGCCGCTGACCTGCAGGCCCAGTACGCCCACCTGGAGCCGGGGGAAGAGGCGGATGATACCGTGGCGATCGCCGGGCGAATTATGGTGCGGCGGGTGTTTGGCAAGCTGGCCTTCTTCACCCTGCAGGACGAGACAGGCACCATTCAGCTCTACCTAGACAAGAAAACCGTACAGGCGGGCATGGCGGCGGTGGACGAAAACGCCTTTAGCACCCTAAAGCAGTTGACGGATGTGGGGGACATTTTGGGGGTGAGCGGTACCCTGAAGCGCACCGACAAGGGGGAGCTGTCGGTGAAGGTGACTGACTACCGGGTGCTCACTAAGGCGCTGCTGCCCCTGCCGGATAAGTGGCATGGGCTCACTGATGTGGAAAAGCGCTACCGCCAGCGCTACGTAGATCTAATCGTCAATCCCGAGGCGCGGCAGACCTTTCGCCGCCGGGCCCTAATTACCGCCTCTATCCGTCGGTTTTTAGACCAGCGGGGCTTTATTGAAATTGAAACGCCGGTGCTGCAGGCCGAAGCGGGGGGAGCCGATGCCCGCCCCTTCGTCACCTACCACAACACCCTGGAAATGCCGCTGTATCTGCGCATTGCCACGGAGCTGCACCTAAAGCGGCTGATTGTGGGCGGGTTTGAAAAGGTGTTTGAGCTGGGGCGCGTGTTTCGTAACGAGGGCATCTCCACCCGTCACAACCCCGAGTTCACCACCCTGGAGCTGTACCAGGCCTACGCCGACTATAACGACATGATGGCCCTCACCGAGACCATGATCGCCAATGCGGCTGAGGAGGTGGTGGGCAGCCTAGAGTTGGCCTACCAAGGGCAGGATATTGATCTGGCTCCGCCCTGGAAGCGGATGACCATGCATGAGGCGGTACAGGAGAAAACCGGCGTAGATTTCAGCCAGTTCACCGATCTGGCAGCGGCCAAAGCCGCTGCCAAAGCAGCCGGCGTAGCGGCCCAGGACTGCCCCAGCGTGGGCCATGTCCTCAATGAAGCCTTTGAGCAGACGGTGGAAGACACCCTGATTCAACCGACATTTATCACCGACTACCCAGTGGAGATTTCGCCCTTGGCCAAGCCCCACCGCGCTAAGCCTGGCCTAGTGGAGCGGTTTGAGCTATTTATTGTTGGCCGGGAGACAGCCAACAGCTTTTCTGAGCTGACGGACCCGGTGGACCAGCGCCAGCGGCTGGAGGCCCAGGCGGCCCGCAAGGCTGCCGGAGACCTAGAGGCCCAGGACGTAGACGAGGACTTCGTCACGGCTTTGGAGTACGGCATGCCACCTACGGGTGGTCTGGGTATTGGCATCGACCGCCTGGTGATGCTGCTGTGCGACAACGCCAGCATCCGCGATGCGATCGCCTTCCCGCTGCTGCGCTCAGAAGGCGGGGCGCAGCCGTCACCCGAGGAGCCAGCCTCTAAGGAGCAGACCAATGAAGGCTAGCCTCTGGCTGTGTGGCTGGATTTTAGCAGGACTGCCGCTGCTGACCGCCTGCGCGGCCAAGACCTCTATTGTCTCCTTCAATCCTCCCCAGGCGGTGCCTAAAGTGGAGCCCCTGGTTGAGACCTCTGCTCCTGGGCTCACGCCCCTGCCCGACAACGTCCAGATTTACCGAGATAAGGACGAGATGTTTGCCCTGGCCCTGCCCACGGGCTATACCCATGAGGCGGGCGATCGCACGGTGCGCTTCACCTCGGCGGACCAGGGGTTTGGGGGCGAGGTGGACTATGCGGCGGCGGAAGCCTCTCTGACGCCAGAGCAGCTAGAGGCCAGGCTGCAGCAAGCACTACAGCAGCGGTACGTGGATGTGACGTTTGCCGAGGGGGGCGCTGAAGCCCAGGAGGACGGCAGTCTGCGGCTTAGCTGGCAGGGCACCAACAGCGACGGTGCTCAGCTAGATGCCCTTAGTTTCATTGAGCAGCACGGCAACACGGTCTACATCCTCACCGCCCACGGCATCGACCGCCCCTATGTTGCCTACAACCAGGACGCCCGCGTGATTGCTGGCAGTTATGTGGTGCGTGAAGAAACGCCAGCGATCGCGGATATGCAATAGCCGTAAATTACACCCTAACTATCAACCTCAGCCATCTCAATCACCTTGCCCTCCCAGTCCTTCACCAAAAAGTTGAGGGGCTCCTCCCGG
>JBCCAG010000659.1:0-2778 GCA_039814955.1 Cyanobacteria bacterium P01_A01_bin.135 | reverse complement strand
GGTTATTGGAGAGCTGCCGCAGGCTGGCTAGGGGCAAGCTGCGATCGCGGGTGGTCTGGCTAAGCTGCCGCACCCGTTCGGCTACGTCAGGGCGGCGGGTGAATTCAACAAATTGGCGGGTCACCTGGCGCTGCTGGTCCGTCAGCTCGGCGAGGCGCTGCCGCTGCTCAGGGGTGGCCGGGCTTTGCCGCAGGGCCACCAGCGCCTGTCCCACTGCGATCGCCTGGTTCTGCAGGGCCTGGTAGTCTGCCATCAGCTGCTGCTCCAGCGGCACGGCCTCGACCCCCGCTGCAGTTTGGCCATTGCCGCGCACCGTGCGCAGGTAGTCGTCTAACTCCTGCACCTTGAGCAAATCCACCACCCGCTGCGCTTCCAGCACCCGGTTCTCCTGCAGCAGCAGGTCTGCCAAGCGGCGGTAGAGCCCGGCCACCGTCCCCAGGTAAGCCTGCTGCTCCAAGGGGGCCAAAGGCGCCAGCTCCCCCCGCACCGCTTCCGTCAGGTTGACGGCCGCTTTGTAAAACGCGATCGCTAGCTGGGGGTGGCCCTGCCGCTCTAGCAGTGAGCCCAGGTTAGCCAAAGCCACCCGCTCACCGTAGCGCTCCCCCACCGCCCGCAAAATACCTAGGGCCTGGTGCAGGGCGGTCTCGGCTTCCTCCAAATCCCCCTGGTGCAGGTAAACCACCGCCAGATTATTCAGCGTTGCCCCCTGCCCAGGGCGATCGCCCAAGGTCTGGCGCTGGGCAAGGGCCTGCCCATAGGCCGCGATCGCCCTATCGGGGTGCCCCTGCTCAGCGTAGATGCCCCCCAAACGGTTAAGCAGGCTGGCCCCTAGACTTGGGTCCCCCAGGGTTTGAGCAATTTCCTGCGCCGCTCGATACGTCGCTGCTGCCGCGGCTGTCTCGCCCTGCTGCTGCCGCAGGTCCCCCATCCCCTGCAGCGCTTGGGCAACGCCGGCCCGGTGGCCAATTGCTTGATGTATCGCTGTGGCCTGCTGCAAAACATACAAGGCCTGGGGGTAGCGGCCCAGCCGCTCGTAGACGCCGCCCAAATTCACCAGGGTCCGGCCCTCATTGAGGCGATCGCCCAGCTGCCAATGCAGCCCCAAGGCCCGCTGGTATTGGGTCAGCGCTTCTGCGTAGCGGCCCCTGGCGTACTGCACCCCGCCCAGGTTATCTAAGGCGGCGGCTATTCCCTGGCGATCGCCCAGCGCTTGGGCTAGGGTCAGGGCCTGCTGATGGTAATCCAGCGCCTGGGCGTACTCTCCCCGCGCCTCCTGCAGCGCGCCGATATTGCTCAGCAAGACGCCAGCGCTAGCCCGATCCCCAGCCTGCTGAAGCACCGCCAACGCTTTCTGGTAAACCCCCAGGGCCGCCTCAATTTGCCCCTGGGTTTGCAGCACTCGCCCAATGGCCTGCAGGGTGCGCTGCTCCCCCAAGCGATCGCCGCGGCGCTGCTGCAGGGCCCGCTGGTAATAGGCCATGGCCTGGGGGTAGTCGCTTTGGTTGTAGTAGAGGTTACCCAAATTATGCAGGGTCCGGGCCGCTCCCCAGCGGTCTTGGGTCTGCCGCCAGTGTCGCAAGGCTCGCCGGTAGCGTGCCAGGGCCTGCCCGTAGTTCCCCTGGCGGGCGGCGATCGCCCCTAGGCCGTGGTGCGCCTCGGCTGCCACCGCGGGTGAGGTAGCCGCGAGCTGCAGCGCTGCCCGATGCTGCTGGCGGGCGCGCTCGTCATTCCCCTGGCGGCGGTGGACTAGCCCTATCAGATTCAAGGTCTCCCCTTGCCCAGCCTCGTTGCCCGCCGGGGATTGGGCCATCGCCTGCCCTAGCAGGGCTAATGCCTCAGCGAAGCTACCCAGGGTAATTTGCACCCGGGCGATGCGGTTGAGGGCGGTAACCGCTTCAGCCCCTAGGCCGCGCTGCTGGTAGTGGGCTAAAGCTCGCTGGTAGGAAGCGATCGCCGCCTGCAGCTGGCCTTGGCGATATTGCTCCAGTCCCTGGTCCATAAGGTCGGCTGGGGCTTCCTCGGCTAGGGCTTCAGCCGTCTCCACGGTGCGGGCCGGTAGCGCCACCGGTCCGACTACCGCCGCTACGGCCAGCCCCATGGCTAGCGCTAGACTGGCGCGCCCCCGCATACCCACCGGCAGAAGCTGCATGGTTAAGAGGGGGACTGGGGCCGTCTAAACATCAGCCGCCCGGTGCCGATAACTCGTCCCCTGGCTCTGTCATCCCCCTCGGGGTAAACAACCACCTGATATAGATAGGCGCCGTCTCGCCCTGGGTTGCGGGCGTTGAGGGCCACCGTAAATTCTTGCCCCGGCGGTAGGGGCGGGTCAAAGGTGACGGTCACCGAGCGGCTCAGGGGGTCAGTGAGCACCAGGCCCAAAGGCAGATCGACACCTGGCGAGCGGCGATCGCCCGCAAAGGCGCGGGTGTCATCCACATCAAATTTGGGAAACTCTAGCCCTTCCACCTGCTTAAAGGTGACCTGCTGCAGCGGCTGGCCGGCATTGGCTGCTAAATCAATGGTGAAGTAGTAGTTCCCCTGCCGGTTGGTGCGCTGGCTGGGGTTAGAGGTGCTCACAAGGCGCAGGGTGCCGGTAAACTGCGGGGCGGGGCGGGGCGCGGCGGCGACCTCTGGGGCTGCCTGGTCTGAGGCGACGGGGGGCGGGGCGGGGGTGATTGGGCCAGTCTCCTCCGGAGCGGTTGCCGCTGGCCCCGGGCTACCGGCATCGGCTGAGCCAGGGGGTTCGGCCGCTCTACTGCAGCCCAGACGAGCCTCAGC
>JBCCAG010000702.1:0-2585 GCA_039814955.1 Cyanobacteria bacterium P01_A01_bin.135 | reverse complement strand
GCTGGGGTTACCTGGGCTACATGTGGCGCTGCCCCGGGCTGAAACGCCGGCAGCTGCCTCAGCTTCAACAGCGCCATCAGGCAGTGCTGCACATTGTCCACGCGAATGACGTTGTCATAGACCGTGGTGCGGATAGCCCCTTGGACCGCGGCCCGTTGAGACACGTAGAACAAATCCACCACGTCGCGAAACTGCAGCTGACGCACGCTGCGCAGCCCTCGCCAGATGGCCGTTTTGTAGGCCTGGGCGCGGGCTGCATCTTCAACTTGCACCGCGAGGCGATAGGCGTCTGCCAGTCCTTCCAAATACACCCCAGTGGAGGAGGCGTGGGGCGGGCCGTAGTTGCCGCCGGGGTCGTAGAATCGCCCTTGTACATCAGCATGGTAGTCCGGACTGGCGTAATGGCCTGCGCTTTCCGGTCGCCACTGCTGCATCGACAGCAGGTTGTCATTCATCTCAAAGATGAAGTCTAGGAAGGCGCTATCTTCCGTGGCCTCATAGAGCAAGGCGTAGGCTTGGGCATGCCAGGGAATGAAAGCGGGATTGTAGTGGAGGCGGTGCCAACTGCGGTAGTAGGTAAAACTAGTGCGGCAGCGCTCTAGCAGCTCCGGATCTTGGGTGCGGCGGTAGAGGGAGGCCCAAAACAGCAGCGCCTCTCCCGGATAAAAGTTTTGATTGTCGTTGCGATCGCTTGGTTTATAGAAGGTACGAAACGCGCCGTCAGGTTGCCACAGAACCTCAACGGTGGTGCAGAACCCCGAAAAAATGTTTTGGTAGGCAGGGGCGATTTCCAGACCCGTTGTGGGCTGGGCCGCACCCTCGGAATACTCTAGAATCGCCAGCGCGGCGAGGGCAATGGCCCCCAGCTTAGCTTTGCCGTCGTACTCCACCCAGCCCAGCGCCCCGTCAGACCGATAAAACTGGGTGAGGTTGTATTGGAGATTTTGCTGGGCGATCGCCCAGTGGGCAGGCTGCTGAGTAGATCTGGCGTAGCGAATCAGCGCTAGGGTGGCCATAAACTGGCGGATGAGGTTGTTGGCGCTCGACTCTTGACCCCGGCTAGGAAAGTACTTGTAGACCATGCGCCCGTCAGCGCGGGCCTGCCGCAGGAGCCACTGCCCCATTTGCAGGGTTAGATCGTCCAAGGTTGCTCCAGAGAGCTTTTCTAGGGGGACGACCCGGTTGCCCCGGTGGAGGGTCAGCGCTCGCACTTCGGGCGTCAGCGTAACTAAGACCTGCCGCGCCTCAAAGGCTTGGATGGTGCCGCCGCCAGCAATGAAAGCCGCTTGGGAAAGCCTGTGTCGCGTTAAAAACTGCTCTAAAACCCTTTGAAAGCTGAGGTTGGCAGCAATCATGCGGGTGGGACTATAGCGCTCAAACCGGT
This sequence comes from Cyanobacteria bacterium P01_A01_bin.135, assembly GCA_039814955.1. Taxonomy (GTDB): domain Bacteria; phylum Cyanobacteriota; class Cyanobacteriia; order CAKZMO01; family CAKZMO01; genus JBCCAG01. Next base: position 1,201 of record JBCCAG010000702.1, on the reverse strand, counting down.
CTCGGTACTGGAGCTCAATGCCCCGCAACCCCCGGTGAATATTGGTAAAAGCGGTTTTAAACTCAGACAGCTTCACCGGGCCGTAGGCGTGGGTGAAGCACAGCTCAATGGCGTCAATACCGCCCGAACCTTGGGAGACAAAGGCGATCGCTTCCGCAACCACGGTAGTTAGCAGTGAGTTGAGACCTGGCTCGTAATGCCAGCGGGTCTGCCGCAAACGGCCTTTGTGACGTAGCGCAACGTAGGTGGGCCCAAGGCAGTGCAGCGGTGGAGACAGCTGATCACGATAGAGCGGCGGCGGGTTTGCCCAACTGGTCTCGCTATCAAGGTCGCCGTTGATGGCGGCCCGCACCCTTGTGGTCAGTGCCGCATCGCTGAGGGTGAGGCAAGTTTCCAGAAATGGATGGGAGGGGCCGCTCATAACGTGCTCAGTGGAATTTAGGCCAGGTCAGCGCGGGTGATATCGCTAGCATCAACCCCCAGGAGGAGGGCAACCCGTCTACCGTTAGCAGAAATCAACGTATCGTCACCTTGTTGGGTGATATCAAGATTCCTGAATTCTAGGCGAGCGCCGAGGCCTAGCTCATCGACGCCATCCCTGAAATCACGAATAATATCGTTGCCTCTGGGCTCCAGAATAAAGGTGTCTTCGCCACCGCCACCGATAAGCAGGTCGCGGCCTCTACCGCCAACCAGGTCATCTTCGCCACCGCCGCCGCGCAGGGTATCGCCACCGCCGTTGCCGAACAGGTCATCATCCCCTACATTGCCCACAAGGAGGTCGTTACCGCCACCACCAAAGAGATCGTCATCGCCACCCCGGCCTATCAGGCGGTCCCGTCCACCACGGCCTCGAATGACATCATCGCGAGGGGTTCCCCGAAGGATGTTATTTCGACCATTGCCCAGGATTATGTCGCCGTCGCCGTCACCATCGCCATCGCCATCGCCGTCACCATCGCCATCGCCATCGCCGTCACCATCACCGTCACCGTCGCCGTCACCGTCACCATCGCCGTCACCATCGCCATCACCGTCGCCGTCACCATCGCCGTCGCCGTCACCGTCACCATCGCCGTCACCATCACCATCGCCAGTCGGGACGAGCTCGAAGTTAAGCGGCTCCACCATGTCACCAGTCAGCGTTGGATGAGAAAGGGTACTTTTCATGAGTGCTTAAGGGCAGAGTAAAAGCTAAGAG
>JBCCAG010000086.1:0-9438 GCA_039814955.1 Cyanobacteria bacterium P01_A01_bin.135 | reverse complement strand
TGCCACAGAGCCACATTTCTCAGGCTTGAGCACTCTCTTGCTCGACGCTGGATACTTTTCGAGCAGGGCCCGGGGGCGGATTGGCCTAGTGACCAGGTTGCCGCCGCAGTTGGGGCAAGTGAAGGCAAGTGCACCTTCAGCACAGGCTTTACAAAAGGTACATTCAAACGTGCAAATGAGTGCTTCGTTTGTATCAGGCGGCAGATTTCTGCCACAGCATTCGCAATTCGGCCTTAATTCCAGCATCTATGTCTCACTCCTTACAAAGCAACTTTCAATGCCCCAGGGTACGGGCTCGGGAGTTGAAGGAACACCGCTCCCAAATTCCAGGACTTACCAAATCTTAGCCATGGGCAAGGCAAAGCCCGACAGCTCCGGCTCGCCATCGACCTGCTGTGGCTCTCGGAGCACCTGAGGCTCCTGCCCAGGGCGATAGATGTGGACCGTACGGTTCTTGCGGTCGATCAGCCAGCCGAGCCGAGCCCCGTTAGCAATATACTCCTCCAACTTAGTCTGTAAGCCGCGCAGCGTATCGCTGGCAGACCGCAGCTCAATGACAAAGTCCGGACAGATAGGCGCAAAGGATGCTTTCTCCCCGTCCGTAAGCTGATTCCAGCGGTCTAGCTGAATCCAGGCCGAATCTGGGGAGCGGGTTGCCCCGTTGGGCAGCGTGAAGCCGGCGCTGGAGTCGAAGCCGATGCCGGTGCCGTCTTGCTCAGCCCAGACCCAAAGGTGAGCCGATATATTGAAGTTGCGATTTCCAGTGTCTGAAAAAGCTGGCGGCATCACAATCACCTCCCCTGCTGCCGTTCGCTCGATACGCAGGTCGCGGTTGGCAGCGCAAAACTCATAGAACTGCTCGCGGGTCATAGAAGTTGCTGGAAGGGAAATCGCCAAAGGCGCCGACTGAGCGTGAATACGGAGTGTCGTCATCGTCTTGAGCTCTCCTCCAATGGACCAGTACTTAAATTATGTCAAACGCTACGTCAGCTTAGACGGCCACCGGCTCAGGCACCGGGGCGTTAGTCCAGTAGCGGCTGTGCATGCGATCGCAGTATGCCACCAGGTTTTCAAAGGTGAGCGCGTAGTCCTTCAGCGGTGAGCTCGTCGATGAGTACATTAAGTTTGACAGCATGCCGTAGCCGGTAGCGTCAAGGCTAGTGGGCCCATTACCCATTAGGTATGGTTGATCGCTCAAGACATCGCTAATGGCGCGAATATCCTCGCAGCCCAGCTCGAATACTTCTGCTCGCGAATGCCGCCCGATACCCTGCCCATACAGATCTCGCATCGCCTTGCGCCGCACCAGCGCGGGGACAAAGAGCTGCATTGGCTTAGGCATCCCTTCGAAGAAAACGCCCTTGATTACAGCCCAGTTATCGTCGTCAGCCCAGCGAAAGTAAAGCATCACCCAGTAGAGATGCTCCTCCATCAGCCGCCGCATCCCTAACATGGCTCCTCGCTGCTTTGGGCTGAGGTGCGCATCTAACGGGTCGCCGTAAGTTTGCTTGAGGTAATCGATAATGAAGCCTGAGTCGGCGACAGTGCGATCGCCGTCGGTAATGTAGGGCAGCTTCTTTTTTGGAGCCTTGAGGACATCGGCATTGGCGGCGACCTGGTAGGGTAGGTCTACCATGCGCAGGTAGGTTTCTAATTTCAGGCATAGCGGACTCGGGCAGCGCACACCTAGCGCTGGTGCAAACTGGTAGAGAGTAATCATAGGGCTGGGGCTCCAGCAGCAACTGCTCCAACAGTACTCGCGTTTCTAGTGAAATGGCAGCGAGTCGTTAACGAATATGACAGAGTTCCGCCGCTGCTCCTCGCCGTGCAGCGTAACCAGCGGTGTAAGGTAACAAGGGCAGCTACCAGTTACTGCAGCAAGGCCATAGGGAGAACGCCATATGCCCCAACGTAATGTTGCTATCTTGATCTTTGATGATGTCGAAGTCCTAGACTTCTGTGGCCCCTTTGAAGTGTTCTCCGTCACCGGCAAGCGAGACGGCTCTGCCCCCTTCAACGTTTACACCGTCGCCGAGAAAACTACTATCAACGCCCGCAACGCCCTCAGCATCAACCCCCATTACGCTCTGGATACCTGCCCCCAGCCTGACATTTTAGTGGTCCCCGGCGGGGGCGGTCGTCGCGCCGATGGCAGCGGCTACGGCACCCGCAAGGAAATGTACAACCAGGCGCTGCTGGCTTGGATCAATGCGCTCTACCTCCAAACCGAGCATGTGCTGTCGGTCTGTACCGGGGCACTGATTTTAGCCAAAGCCGGGCTAGTGGGATCCTTGGCAGCGACAACGCACCACGGCGCATTTGCCGATCTGCAGCAGGCAGCTCCGGAGGCTGAGGTGCGTGAGGGCGATCGCGTGGTGGACAGCGGCAAGATCATCTTTTCGGGGGGCATCTCAGCGGGTATCGACGCGTCGTTTTACCTGGTGGCCAAGCTGCTGGGTAAAGCGATCGCCCAGGAGACAGCCATCTATATGGAATATGATTGGTCGTAATACCCAACCCTTGAGCTACCTGTGTTTTTCAGCGTCGTCATCCCCACCTACAACCGCAAACCCATTCTGGAGAAGTGCCTACTGGCACTGGAAAACCAGCAGTGGGATGAGGGGCTGATCGAAGGCTACGAGGTGGTGGTGGTGGACGATGGTTCCACCGATGGCACCGTGAATTGGCTGACAAGCTCAGACCAGTTTCCCCATGTGCGCCTATTCGAGCAAACCCACCTCGGTCCCGCCGCCGCCCGCAACTTGGGCGTCAAAAAAGCCAAAGGCGACACGATTATCTTCATCGACAGCGACCTGGTGGTGACACCGGTGTTTTTGCAGGCTCATGCCACAGCCCTCTCCCAACACTACGCGGCTGCGGGCAACCAGCGTGCCTTCACCTACGGCCGGGTGATCAATACCTGCAACTTCGAAGACCCCACCAGCGAACCCTACAAGGTCACCGATTTTTCTGCGGCCTATTTCGCCACCGGCAACGTGGCGATCGCCCGCCACTGGCTAGAGCAGGCGGGCCTGTTTGACACCCGCTTTCAGCTTTACGGTTGGGAGGATTTAGAGCTCGGGGTGCGGCTCAAGGCCCAGGACCTGAAGCTGATCAAATGTCCCGATGCGGTGGGCTATCACTGGCACCCGCCCTTTGCCCTAGAGCAAATTCCCAAACTCATTGATCAAGAGATGCAGCGGGGACGTATGGGGGTGCTGTTCTATCAAAAGCACCCGTCGTGGAACGTGCGGCTCATGATTCAGATGACCTGGCTGCACCGGCTACTGTGGGGCGGGCTATCGCTGGGGGGACGACTGAATGAGCGGACAATGGCCCCGCTGCTGCAGTGGCTGATTGACCAGGGCAAGCCACAGTTAGCGCTGGAGGTGGCGAGGGTTTTCTTAAACTGGTACAACGTTCAGGGCGTTTACGAAGCTTACCGGCAACAGGAGGACGAGGCCTTGACCTAGGGGCGTCTTACAAATAGGTCACTGCAGCCAGGTGCTACTTATCACCCTCCAGGCCCAGTCAATCTTCTTTCTTCTTAGTCATAAAATCTCTGTCGTGGGCCTTAAACCGCGATCGCTCGTACAGGCGCGCTGCCCGATTGCTGAGCTCCACCTCCAAATGCAGAGCCCCAATCCCCTGCTGCTGACAAACCTGCTCTAGGTGGGCGATTAGGCGGGAGAACCCAGCAATAAATATAGCGATCGCCTCATTTTTCCCGCTTTGCTCAGGACAATTGTGGCGCTTCGAGCCTGTTTGCTGATGTCTTTTCTCATCTGCTTGAAGTGGCAAAAGCGAGGCATGCTCTATTGAACCACTGCAGTAGATAAGGAGGGGGATAGAGATGAACAACGCTGCCAGGGGCTCGCTCCTGGCGGGAGCGAGCCCCAATCTCGTTTACTTGCGGCCAGCCACTTAAGTGACTTCAGGTGACAAAGCAAGAAAGTCACCTGCTATGAACTAGAGACTTTATAGGTAACGACAGATACAGGTTTGAATTTTAAATTGGTTGCAGGTTGAGAGACGAGCTTTCGCAAAAACCTCTTAACCAAGAACACAACGTTCTTCTTTCTTGCATACCAAATCCTTCATATTCAGGGAGAAATTCAAATGCCTACCTACGGAACTTACGCTGGTGAAACCATCAAAGGAACTTACAGCAAAGGAGCTTACAGCGGCAAGGACTACATCTACGCCTACGGCGGCAATGACTATATCACTACTTACAGTGGTGACGACTATATCAACGGTGGATCTGGCAACGACACTGGCAACGGTGGCCACGGCAAGGATTATATCCTTGGTGGTAAAGGTAACGATATCTTGATCGGTGGCTACCACAGCGACACGCTTGTCGGCGGCTATCATAACGACAAACTCTACGGCGGCCACCACAGCGATATAATCAGCGGTGGCTATGGTGCTGATACAGTCGTAGGGTCTCAGTACACCGGATATGACGGGTACGAATTTGATAAGCTCAGCGGAGGCTATCACGGCGATGTGTTTGTTCTAGGTAACAAGTACAGCTCTTATTACAAAGGTGAGGGCTATGCAACCATCAAAGACTTCAAGTGGTCACAAGGAGACAAGATCCAGGTCTATGGTTCAGCGTCTAATTACAGCATTCAAGATCTTGGCAACGGTGATGCTGTTATTAAAACAAAGGGCCAAGGTGATTGGATTGCCCTTGTCAAAGGTGGTGCTGGCGCGAGTTTAGATTACAACCACCTTTACTAGTCCTGCAGTTAGGCGCGATTTTGTTAGGCATCGTTGAGTTGGCGTTATCTAGAAACGGATGATTCCTTTAAAGTTGACCATGGGACGGGTGCAAACCCGTCCTTTTTTTCGGTATTGGCATCTTAAGATTGTCGTAGGCGGTAGGTGCATATCAACAGGCTGGGTCGTACTGGTTCTCCTTCTCTCTAGCATCGCAGCCGCCACAGGCGCGATCGCCTCGCCACTCAGGAACACAGTCAGGCCAGCCATATTGGCCAGGAGCCCAGTCCCCATTGCGAATCCACGCCACAAATTCATCGAAATAGGACTGGTTTGACGTGCTGCGATGCCCCTGGTTAGAGTGACAAATGGGAATCAAGCTCTCGGAAAGTGGAATAGCCCGCTTCCCGAAGTAGTAAAAGTCACGCGACAGTAAAGCGTTCCTGCCGCCTAAGTCCGTTTTAACGTTGCCGGGTCCGTGCACGCTATTTCGTAGACGCGGCTCACCCGCACTGCTGAAGTCGTAAATGCAGTCACCGAGTCGCCTTTGTAGCAGAGGACTCGTGATGTCGGGGATGCGGTGGGGCCACTCTTCTTCTGCCCTGCGATCGTACGCTTCGAGCGTCAAGATTTCTTCTACCCGCATAGCATAGACCAACCGACCGCTCAAGTCTCCGCTCGGAGCGTTCTTCGAGCCTAATCCAGCAACCCAGTCTCCCACTTTTGCGACGCGACGAATTCCCGGCTTACAAATGGCAAGTGTGCACAGTCCAGAAAAGGGATTGGGCGCAGCGCCATCATCGACGGGAATAGTGTAAGTAAATAATCTCGGCATTTCAATCACCGTTTGGCTCTACAAATACCATTCAGATAGCCCGCGCCCCCTCGGGATGGACCAGTACTGGGGCGAAGTGAAGATTGGTCTCTTTTGACTTGGCAATCTAATTTGGCGGCGGCTAGCTTGGAGGCGCATGGGGTGCCTGAGAGTCAAAAATTTAACGCTCAGCTCAACGAGTAGCAGAGAAATTCCTATGGCCTACAACAGCGCCCCTCCTCAGGTTTCGGCCAATCCAGACCAATCCAGAACCTTACAGTGGCTGCTGGGTGGGGCGATCGCCCTGGTTTGGGGCTACGTTATGCTGCCAGAGCTGACAGGGGTTCTCCCCCTGCTGCGCACTTTGTCCCCCTTCAATATTGTTCTGCTCGTCGGCGCTGCCGTAGTCCTACTAACCCAAGGTATCCGCCACCGGCAGACCTGGTTGATGGCCCGGCCCAGGTTTCACTTTTTGCCTCTGCTGGTGACGGTTGGGGCGGCGATCGCCGCTGTGTTGGCCCGCTGGCGGCTTGACTTGGAGCAGTTATCTGTCATCACTATTGTGGTGGGGGCTTACGGGCTAGCGGGGCTATTTTGCCAAGACAAACCCTGGCGGCGCGGCCTCCCTTTCCTGGGCGCTTTTACGGTTTTGGTGGGGCTGCTGCTGCTGGAATTCACCGATCTGGGTCACTTGGCCCGCAGCGGCATTGCCGATGTGGTGGCCCACCTGCTGCGGCCCTACAGCGCTGAGGCAATTCCGTCAGAAGATATCCTGGTGCTGAGCACGGGAATGGCCTTGATTGATGTGCCCTGTAGCGGATTTAAGGGCATTGAAATCGGCAGCCTGCTGTTTGTGGTGGCCTCGCTACTGGAGCGCAAGCATCTGGGGGTGCGGTGGCTGGGGGTGGGGCTGGCCAATGTGGCAATGCTCCTAGCGGCTAACGTGATGCGGATTTTGGTGCTGGTGGCGCTGACCTTTGTGGCCCAGCAGCCCACCTTAGCAGAAGTGATTCACGTCCCCCTGGGACTGAGCGGCTTCATCACCGCTTGCCTAGTCACCCTATACCTGCTCCGCTTCGTGCCCCGCCAGCAGCCCAAACTGACTCGCTTGACTCACTATCGGGACGAGCCGCCTGCGGCTACGCCCGCCACCCTCCGCCCAGCAGCGATCGCCTTGGGGCTGCTTGTCGCTTTGGCTCTGGTACCACAGCCCACCGCGATCGCCACTACAACCAGCCTTGACGGGCTGCCGTGGCCCGCCGCTATGCCCACCCATCCCATCGCCCTCACCCCCCACGAACAGGACTTTTTCGCCCGCTACCCCGGTGTAGTGGCCCAAAAGCGCACCTTTCAAACCGGCGGGGTGACCGGCTCTATGATTTTGGTGGCTAGCCCCACCTGGCAGGCCCACCACGCCCCGGAGCTATGTTACTTGGCTAGCGGCATGGGTATAGACGCCATGCAGAAGGCGACGCTGACAGACCAGGTAACGGGACGGTGGCTATCGCTGGGTCAGCAGCGGGCAGCCTACTGGTTCCAGTCCTCAGAGCGCACCACCGGCGACTATCTAGACCGGGTGTGGCGCGAAATCACCCGGCGCGACCCGCAGTGGACGCTAGCATCCGTGCTGTTTGATCAGTCGGTATCTGCCAACGATACGGACGTTAGGACGGCGCTGGCAGCAGTGCACAGCGCGATCGCCCAAGCTAACGCCACCCCAGCCCCATAGCCTCCGCCTTAACTGCCATGAACCTCGCTCGATTCAAATTCCGCTCCCTGTTCGCAGTTTTCTTTTGGCTCTTCAATCTATCGCTGCTGCTAATCGTGACGGTCTACTTCGTCACGCCCTTTGGCACCGCTATGATCGTCGATGGGCTACGGGGCCTGGTTCCCCTAAGTCTTTTGGTACCGGTGTTTGGCCTAGTAGGGGTGCCCACGACCTCACTGCTGATGGGCCGCTGGCATCAGCGCCAGCTCAAGTCTCAGGACCTGCAGTCAGAAGAGCCCGAGCCAGTAAGATCTGAGCCAGCCACGACACTAACGCTATTTCAAATCTTCTTTGGCCTAGAAGCGCCGCTGCTGATGGCCTGCACCATTCGCCTGTTTTTTTTACGGGATTTAACATCGGTCAGCGCGCTTGTTTTTACTTCGATCGCGCTGGGTACGGTGGTCACTGGACGTTGGCTGTCGCAGCGGCGCTCTGGGTCAGGCTGGATATCCTTGACCGGCATCACCCTCATGCTGGCGCTGTCCCTCTACATCTCGGCGATCGCCCTCTTCTATGCGCCGCCCATTTTCCTAATTGCGGCAGTGATTCTCTACCACTCGCTCTACATCGTTGTGGCGCTGCCCATCCTGTTCCCCTTCATCATGCTGTTCACTGGTTTGGTGATTGCGCCCTGGGGTATGGTGCTGCTATTTTTCAAGACCTGGCGAGGGCTATGGCGGCGGGCGGTGCGGTGGTCTCGCAGGTTAAGCGGTGGCTTACTGGCGCTGTGGCTAGTGGCGCTATTGCTCTTGCAGCAGCAGCCCCAGGCCAAGGCCTTCGCCCTGCTCACATCGCCAACCCAGTCGGAGAGCGATCACCCTGCCCTCCTGCAGCAGTCTGAGGTGATTCGCAAAGGGCTGCTGAACGCCTACCTAGGTGCTTACCGCTACCCACTGCTGAACAACAGCGACATGTTCAACCTCTACAGCGGCCTACTTGGGTTTTCAGACGCTGCCGCCGAGGTGGTGCAGGGGGCCTACAACGCGCTGCTGTCTCCCTTCGCCTACCGGGGCAGCGCCAGCGATAAAGCCGAAGCGGCGCGGCTATACGCCGAGTTTTTTGATACCCCAATTCTGCGAGGAGAGCACCAGGCGATTCAAAAAGCTGTGCTCTCTAACTTCAATCGTACCCAGGCCAAAGCGGGGCTGCTGGACATTGGCGCTGAGCGGGTGCGGCTGCAGCGACAGGAGGTGACCGTTACCCCCCAAGGGGACTGGGCGGAGGTGGAACTGCACGAGGTCTATGCCAACACCACCGGCGAGGACACCGAAATCTTGTACTACTTTTCCCTACCGGAAACCGCCACGGTGACCGGGCTGTGGCTGGGGGAAACGGGCGATCGGAAGCTCTATAACCCTGTGGTCGCGACCCGAGGAGCAGCCCAGCAGGTGTACAACGACCAGGTGCAGCGCCGCGTCGACCCTGCCCTGCTAGAGCAGGTAGGGCCGCGCAACTACCGGCTGCGGGCTTTCCCAATTCCTCCCGTAGGACAGGACCTATTGCCGGAAGATGGGCAAGACGACCGGATGCACCTATGGCTGACCTACCGGGTGATACAGCAGGACGGGCAGTGGCCGCTGCCCAGCTTGAGCGAGCAGCGCAATGTTTTTTGGGATCAGGGCACCGAGCGGGTCATCAACGGTGAGGGGCAGCAGGAGAGCGAGGCTTGGCTGCCGGCGTCGATTCCCATTGCGGATGCGGGGCGATCGCCCAAAACGGTGCAGGTGGCGCTCCCCGCCGGTCACATTGTCGCCCAGCCCCTCCAGTCTGCAGATTACCAACTACCCAGTAGCCGACGGTTCGCGGTGATTCTAGATACCTCCTACAGCATGGGGGAGCACCGGCAAGCGGTAGCAGCCAACGTGCAGTGGCTAGAGGACAACCTGCTGGCTAGCAACGAGGCAGATTTCTACATCACCAGCGCCGGAGACATACAGGCTCGAAAGGTAGACAGCCCCGATGCCCTCAAGGAGGCGGTGTTCTATGGCGCGATGCAGACCCGCCAAATGCTAGAGCAGTACTTGGCTGCTGCAGGCAGCGCCGACTATGACGCCATCCTGCTGCTTACCGATGCGGGCAGCTACGAACTCACCGAGGACAGCACCCCGCTCCCCCTCACCGCGCCGCT
>JBCCAG010000567.1:0-3298 GCA_039814955.1 Cyanobacteria bacterium P01_A01_bin.135 | reverse complement strand
TCGTTCCAGGGTCTCAGGGTGGTTAATATACCTAGTTCAGCATAGTGTAGCCTAGATTTCTTTAAATGTAATCTGAGCGATCGCTTCGGTATACCAGGTAGCAAAGCGTGAAAAGCGTATCAACGCTTGTTTCCCAGACGACAGGGACTACCACTGTGCTTTGGCGATCGCCCGTCAAAACTTCATTTGAAATTCACTCAGGTCAAGCAATTCAGCGAAATCCTGGGCGGGTGACTGGATGAGGGACGGTCTACAGGAGCCAGCTTCTGGGCGAGTAATCAGGAGCCAATCGACCGGCTTTGTATACGAATTTCTTATGGATTAGGCCCTACAGCTTACTGCAGACGCCCGAGCTGTCGCAGCGATTCGAATAGCCCTAAGGCGGCGCTGACAGAGAGGTTGAGGCTGCGAACATGGGTCTGAGACATGGGAATGTACAGCGTTGCCGCGCAGGCGGTCAAGACATGGGCGGGCAGCCCCTGGGTTTCGCAGCCAAATAGAAGCCAGTCGTCATCTCGGAATACAAAAGAGGTGTAGTTGATGCTGCCAGAGGTGCTGAACCCAACCCATCTCCCCTGCGGTTGGGCTAGCGCGGAAAACTCATCTAAAGACTGATGGTAGTGCAAATCTACAAACGGCCAGTAATCAAGACCAGCGCGCTTTAAGTAGCGATCGCTCAGCTCAAACCCCAGGGGGCCTACCAAGTGAAGGGGCGTTCCGGTAGCCGCACAGGTGCGAGCGATGTTGCCAGTGTTCGGCGGGATCTCTGGGTGGATGAGCGCGACGCGAGGCATAAGTTAGCAATATCTCCATCCGGATATATAAATTTTTAATGAGCTAGGGAACTTCTTAGGCCAAGCGGAAGATTTCGTAGAGCGCCCGTTGAGTTGAGGGGAACTACAGTCCCTATATTTGAGCCCTCTGCCCTCAGTCCGTGAGAGGCCGCCGCCAACAGCGTGCTTCCGCAGCAGGCCCAACTACCCAGTTACTGCAGCTCGCCTGCCCTAAGCGACCAGGGGATGACAGAGCTGATCATCGAGTGCTGTCTCTTGCCGGGCCATCTCTGCAATCCCCTCTTGAATGACAGAGCGAGCGTCGCCGAGGTGCTCGTACTGGGTAAGCCACCGCTGGGCTTCGTTGCCCTGCTTAAGGATCTGCTGAACTGGGAGCAAAAAGCAGCTAATGCCGGCTACTTTGGCGGTATCCCAAACCTGATGATAGAGGGCGTTGATCCAGTCCCGCGCTGTGATTGCTTGACCATTTTGCCAGTGGCGCAGAGTCGCGTTGAGGCTGGCGGCGGCGGCGGCGCGCTCGTTTTCGTTGGTCAAGGCCACGAGATCGTCGGCCCGGCTGCCGCTAGGGAGCTGGCTACTCTGCAGCGGGTCAAGCTGCGGGTCGGCGATCGCCTGCATAAGACGGGCCTCTAGCAGGGCGGTGATCGCCAGCAAGGAGATGGGGTTAGTGACTAGATCGCAAATGCGCAGCTCTAGGCGGTTGAGCTGATAGGGCCGGCGATCGCCGTTGGGCCGCACGGAGTCCCACAGGTGACGCACATTTTGCATGGTGCCCGCGGCCAACTGTGCCTCGGTCCACTCTATATAATGACGGTGACTTTCAAACAGCGGCACATGGGCCGGCGTTTTAGGAAAGGTGTACCAGCGGGTGGAGTGGTAGCCTGTGGGTTTGCCATCTACAAAAGGAGAGGCGGCGCTGAGGGCAAGGTATAGCGGTGCCTCTACCCGCACGAGGCGGCAGGCCCGCATCAGTACCTCAGGATCTGCGATGCCAACATTAATATGGATGCTCGCGGTAACCACCGAGGTGCCATAGGTGCGCTCGATATAGGTGTGGTAGGGATTTGCCGGGTCAGAGCGATGGAAGCGATCGCTGCCGCCTAGGGCCAAGGTGCTACCGGGGATTAAGGTATAGCCCCCCAAACTTTGCAAATAGCGCCGCAGCCGCTGGCGGGGTTGAACCAAAGCGCAGAGCAATCGCTCGTAGCGGCAGAATGGGGCGGTGGTGTATTCCACATTGCGGCTGTCGGGCTCGCGCACAAACCCCGGTAGCTCCTTGACGATGCGATCGGAAAGGCCAACGACATCGCCAGTCGGGGTTCCGGTGTAGACTTCGACCTCGAACCCTTTTGTCAAAAGCACTGCAGTTACCTCGGATGACTCAATTACCTACGTTACGCCAGTGCGGGAAAAGGGGAAATACCTTTGGTTAAGTCTTGGGTGCGGTGGTGATAGAGGGGGCAGCGCCACCACGCTCCGTTGTCTTAAGGGGCAGCTACGATGGTCAATCACGACAGGCCGCTGCTCACGGCCCAGGCCAATGTATTAAGACAGTCAAGCGTCTGCTCAAGAAATGATAGCTGTTGGCTAGTCTATAGCTGCAGGTCGGTGACGGCCCCCGCGCTGCTCGAGGAAACCAGCTTTGCGTATTTGGCCAGGACGCCGCGGGTATATCGGGGAGCGGGAGGTTGCCACTGGCCCCGGCGCTGGGCCAGCTCCTCATCGGAGACTTCGAGCTGCAGCTGCCGCTTATCCGCATCAATGGTGATGGTGTCGCCGTCCTGCACTAGGGCGATCGCCCCACCCACGGCTGCTTCCGGAGCCACATGCCCCACCACCATGCCGTAGGTCCCGCCCGAAAAGCGCCCATCGGTAATCAAGCCCACTGAGTCTCCTAGCCCAGCGCCAATAATGGCGGAGGTGGGGGCCAGCATTTCCCGCATCCCGGGGCCGCCTTTCGGCCCTTCGTAGCGCACCACTACCACATCGCCTGCGACAATCTTGCCGTCCAGGATAGCCGCCAAGCAGTCCTCTTCCGATTCAAATACCCGGGCCGGGCCGCTGATGCGGCGCTGCTTAACCCCGGTGAGCTTAGCCACCGAGCCTTCTTCCGCTAAATTGCCTTTAAGGATGCCTAGGTGTCCGGCGGCATACATGGGGTTATCCCAGGGGCGAATCACATCTTGGTCGGTGCGGGGCTCCTCGGAGATGTCTGCCAAAATTTCGCTGATGGTTTGGCCGGTGATGGTGAGGCAGTCGCCGTGGAGGAGGCCATGGGCTAGCAGCATCTTCATTACTTGGGGGATGCCGCCCGCTTTGTGCAGGTCGGTGGCGACGTAGCGACCAGACGGCTTCAGGTCACAGAGCACCGGCACCCGGGCCCGGACGGTTTCGATGTCGTCTAGGGTCAGCGGGACGCCAGCGGTATGGGCGATCGCCAGAAAATGCAGAACAGCGTTGGTGGAGCCTCCCACGGCCATAATCACCGACAGCGCGTTCTCAAT
>JBCCAG010000050.1:0-12207 GCA_039814955.1 Cyanobacteria bacterium P01_A01_bin.135 | reverse complement strand
GCTTAAACACCAGTCGCTGAGCGCCAAATCGTCCCGGGCGGCAAATTACCCCCAGCACTCGATTTCGCTGGGGATACATCCACAGGGTATCTACCCGTCCGACCTCAGCCATGGTTTGGCTATCGAGTACGAGCCGGTCAAGGAGATCGCGGTACTGAAGAACATCTGATGGATTAGTCATATAAATTGCAGAGGCTCTATCCCTAGAATATCGCTATGGACAACCTCCGCTGCTGTTGCGGCAGACCGATCCCTGCCTTGAGTTAAGAACCCTTTACAATAGCGGTAGCAATTTTCGTAGGGGGATGGTGTTGCACCCCACCCTCACCCGCGCAGAGCGCTACAGTAACCGGAAATGGAGCAATATGGCCGATCAACTTATTCGTGGCGCGGCGGCAGATGGCGGGATTCGGGTCGTTGGAGCCGTTACGACGCATACCGTTGATGAAGCCCGGCGGCGGCATCAGATGTCCTATGTGGCCACCGCTGCGCTAGGCCGCACCATGACCTCTGGGCTCCTGCTAGCCTCCAGCATGAAGCGCCCGGAATCCCGGGTCAATATCCGTGTCCGTGGCAATGGCCCGCTGGGGGGAATTTTTGTGGATGCGGGGCTCGATGGCACCGTGCGGGGCTATGTGGATAACCCTAAAGTTGAACTGCCCCCCAATGACCGAGGCAAGCTGGATGTGGGGGGTGCCGTTGGCCCAGAGGGCTACCTCTACGTGGTGCGGGACGTGGGCTATGGCTATCCCTACTCCAGTACGGTGAAGTTGGTCTCGGGGGAGATTAGTGAAGATGTTACCCACCATCTATCTACCTCGGAGCAGACGCCGTCGGCCCTTTTGGCGGGGGTGTTTGTCGATGCTACTGGCGTGACAGCGGCGGGAGGGCTACTGATTCAGGTGATGCCCAAGGCGGCGCGGGACGAGCGGCTTGTGGAGCTCTTGGAGTCGCGCTTGGGGGCTTTGAGCGGCTTTACCCCCCTGCTACAGGCCGGTAAGTCTCTTTCGCAAATTTTCAACGAGCTGTTGGGGGATTTGGGGCTGCAGATTTTTCCCGAAACTCAGATCGTTCGCTTCCAGTGCGGCTGCTCCTTCGAACGGATGCTGGGGGCCGTCAAGCTGCTAGGGGTTGATGAGCTGCAGGAGATGATTGTTGAAGATGAGGGGGCAGAGGCCACCTGCCACTTCTGCGGCACCGTTTATCAGGCCAGTATCGCTGACCTTGAGGAGATGATCAAAGAGATCCATCAAGAGAAGGCTGAGCAGCAGGCAACGTAGGGACCGCAGCGCTGCGGAATAAGTAGCAGGTATGGCACAGGAGCAAGCTGCCTGGCTGGGGCTATTAATCGGTAACACCCAACTGCAGTGGGGCTATTTTACACAAGGAGCGCTGCAGCAGCATTGGAAGCACCCCCACCTCCAGATACCCCTTGGGGAGACGGCGCAGCAGAACGAGTCAGTGATGGCGACCCTCCCCAGCGAGTACCGTCATTTGCTGGCAGGGCATCGCCTCTGGGTTGCCTCCGTCGTGCCTCAGCAAACTGACTACTGGCGTCCCTACTGCCAGCCTCCGGTGACCCTGGCCCAGGTGCCTCTGCAGGGCACCTATGCCACCTTGGGCATAGACCGAGCCCTAGCCTTATGGGGGGCGGGGCAGCGGTGGGGATTTCCCGTGCTTGTGGTGGATGGGGGGACGGCCCTCACCTACACTGGGGCCGACTCAACCCAGGCCCTAGTGGGCGGCGCTATCTTACCGGGGCTAGGGCTGCAGATGCGATCGCTGCACCAGGGAACGGCCCAACTGCCCCCGGTTGACCTGTCTGATAAGGGTGCTTCCCGCTGGGCGCTGACCACCGAAGCCGCCATCTGGAGCGGAGTGTTCCATAGCGCGATCGCCGGGGTCGAGGCATTTTTATCTGACTGGCGGCGGCAGTATCCCCATAGCCCGGTGGTGTTTACCGGGGGAGACGGGAAGCGTCTGCATCGCCATCTTGCCCCAGCGCTTCAGCGCCACAGCCACTACGATGGGGCAATCGCCATGGGGGGATTGCAGGCGGTGCGGCGTCTCACCTTGCCTGGCGCTAGGCCTGCTGGGGGTTAGCGCCACCTGGCTAGGCGATCGCGGTTTGGCCAGCGAAGTAGGTTTTGAGCTGCTGGGCGTGATCGTGGGCAAGCTCTTCTAACACAATGTCAGCCTTGTCAAAAGGCTGCGCCTGCTTGATTTCTATCTGGTCTTGGACTTCAAAGCTTCCCGTCACCGCCACCTCAATGCAAATGCTGACGGCGTGAAAGCGGGGGTCCCGGCGAGGAGAGGCATACACCCCTACCAAGCGGCGGATATCTACTACCTCTAACCCCGTCTCCTCGACCATCTCTCGGTGAATGGTGTGGGCAATTTCCTCCCCCCAGTCAATCATGCCGCCCGGCAAAGACCACCGACCGCTGTCGCGGCGCTTTACCAAGACGATGCGCCCATCCGCCAGGACTGGAATTAGGGTAACCCCGACAATGGGGTGCCGCAAGATTACACCGATACCGGCCTGAAAGACCTGCCAAAGCTGACCTAGCATGTAGCAAATTTATCCTACACAGATATTAAAAGGGGAGATCACAATGGGGCTGTGGCCTATTGGGGACAATCGCTTGAGGCACGGCCGCGATCGCGTCCTCTAATTGTGGCTAATGGCGTCAGCGTCTGTCTACTTCGGTCTGCGCTTCCCTCAAGAGTGAACTGGGGCTACGACCTGTAGGCTGCAGACAGACGGTAGCCCGTGGGCCCAATCTAGCGATCGCTGCAGCGGTAGGGCCGGTCGGCGCGAGAAAGCGTATGACAAATTATTAAAAAATGAGAAGTCGTTACGTTTTTTAGTAATTTGGAAATAGGGCGGCCAAATCTGCAGCAGGCCTACATTGAACAACAGCGCCCTCGATCAGGTAATCTAAAGCTTGGCTCTTTTGCTACCTTTTAGCTGCAGCTTTAGATAGTCGCTTGACTGAGGCATCGCATTGATGGGCGCTGCTGAGCTGCTATAGGTGGTAGGAGCGCTGCTGAACACAGGTCCTTGGGAACTGCTGTTGTGATAGCCATGTTGTTAGGGAGAGCTATGCTAAAACGGTCTATTTTACTGGTTGCGATCGCCATTTTATTTGCCTTTCAGTTTGCTAAAGGTGCCACCGCAGTTGAACTGGATGCTGAGACGCGTACGGTGCCGCTGAACAAATCAGGGGAAACCGTCGTTTTAAGCCTGGAGCAAATTACCCAGGGTAGACGAGAGTTCAATACGGCTTGCGCTAGCTGCCACCTAGCTGGTGTGACCCGCACGAACCCCAATATCGACCTGAGCCCCGAGGCGCTAGCGCTGGCGACGCCGCCGCTGGATAATCTGGACGCTTTGGTGGACTACATCTACGAGCCCACTTCCTACGACGGTCTCTATGACATTTCGGAGGTGCACCCGGCAGTTAAGTCCTCAGACATTTTTCCGAAAATGAGAAATCTTTCAGAAGATGATATTGAGGCGATCGCCGGTCATATTTTGCTACAGCCGAAGGTGAATGCGGCCCGCTGGGCTGGTGGTAAGGCTTACTACTAAGCGTACCCAGTGGGGTGTATTTAACGCTGCTTTTAGTAGGCATATTTACTTAAAGAAAAGCGGGGCAAATTTGCCCCGCTTTTCCTGTTTTTGGCGCGCGGGACAGGCGACCGGCGGCAAACAACCTGGTCTCAACAGTGCTAGGATTGCCAAGAGAACAAAAAGTAGAAGATAACCTAGGGAAAGATTGTAGGACGTTATGTTTGATGACGTAGTAAAGTCGATATCAATTGATGATGGACGAGATGTTGAACTTCGGCTTAATTTTCTTGCGCCTCAGGCCGGCGGTTCAGTATTAATTCGTTCAGAAGGAACTGCAGTATTGGTTACTGCAACCCGCTCTAGCGGGCGGGAAGGGATTGATTTTCTGCCGCTGCTGGTAGATTACGAAGAAAGGCTGTATGCAGCAGGACGAATTCCCGGGGGGTTCCTGCGCCGGGAAGGTCGCCCGCCGGAAAAGGCTACTTTGACGAGCCGTCTCATCGATCGGCCCATGCGGCCCCTGTTTCCCCAGTGGCTGCGGGATGACATTCAGATTGTGGCCACCACCGTTTCAATGGATGAGCGGGTACCGCCCGACGTGTTGGCGGTTACCGGAGCCTCCCTGGCAACCCTGTTAGCACAGATTCCCTTCGGAGGGCCGATGGCGGCGGTGCGAGTGGGTTTGCTTGGGGATGACTTCATTATTAACCCCACCTATGAAGAGGTAGACAAAGGCGACCTCGATCTGGTCGTGGCGGGCTCGCCCGGCGGCGTAATTATGGTGGAGGCTGGCGCTAATCAGCTCCCCGAACAAGATGTGATCGAGGCCATTGATTTTGGCTACGAAGTTGTGCAAGACCTGATCCAGGCTCAGCGCGACATCATCAAGGAGCTCGGCATTGAGCCGGTCACCGCTGAGCCGCCTGCGGTAGACCCCACTTTAGAAGAGTACATCCGCGATCGCGCCACCGAGGACGTCAAGCAAGTGCTCACCCGCTTTGAGCTAAGCAAAGGGGAGCGAGACGCAGCCCTGGACGAAATCAAAGCTAAAATCAGCGAGCAGATTGCCGAGCTGCCGGAAACTGAGCCGGTGCAGGCAGCGGTAGCGGATGATCCTAAGGCGTTGGGCAAGGTGTTTAAGAGCGTCACCAAAACCCTGATGCGTAAGCAGATTGTGGACGATAAGGTGCGGGTGGATGGCCGCAAGCTAGATGAGGTACGCCCTATCCACTGCACTACCAGCGTGTTGCCCGAACGGGTACATGGCTCGGCGGTATTCCAGCGGGGTCTGACTCAGGTGATGTCCGTGGTGACCTTGGGGACTCCCGGCGACGCCCAGGATATGGACGATCTGCATCCGGACGACAGCAAGCGCTACCTGCACCACTATAACTTCCCCCCCTACTCCGTCGGCGAAACGCGCCCCATGCGATCGCCTGGGCGGCGGGAAATTGGCCATGGGGCGCTGGCGGAGCGGGCTATCGTGCCGGTGCTGCCCCCTCAGCAGGAGTTTCCCTATGTGGTACGGGTGGTCTCCGAAGTGCTCTCATCTAACGGATCGACATCCATGGGCTCTGTCTGCGGCTCTACCTTGTCATTAATGGATGCCGGGGTACCCCTGATTAAGCCGGTGAGCGGCACTGCTATGGGCCTTATCAAAGAAGGGGATGAGGTGCGCATCCTCACCGATATCCAAGGGATTGAGGACTTCTTAGGGGATATGGACTTCAAGGTGGCGGGGACCGAAACCGGCATTACCGCTCTGCAGATGGACATGAAAATCACCGGCCTACCTATGGCGGTGATTGCCGACGCCATCAACCAGGCCAAGCCCGCCCGTCAGCATATTTTGGAGAAGATGCTAGCGGCCCTGCCTGCCCCGCGCGAGGAGATGTCGCCCTTTGCGCCGCGCCTCTTGACCCTGACCATCGACCCCGACCTGATTGGAATGGTGATTGGACCTGGTGGTAAGACCATTAAAGGGATTACCGAGCAAACCGGAGCCAAGGTGGACATCGAGGACAGCGGTTTGGTGACCATCTCGTCGGTGAACGGCGACAACGCCAAAAAAGCCCGCAGCATCATTGAGGGCATGACCCGCAAGCTGTCGGCTGGCGATGTGTATGTGGGCCGCGTTACCCGCATTATTCCCATTGGGGCCTTTGTGGAGGTGCTGCCGGGTAAAGAGGGCATGATTCATATCTCCCAGTTAGCGGATTACCGCGTCGGCAAGGTAGAAGACGAAGTGGCCGTGGGCGATGAGGTGATCGTCAAGGTGCGGGAGATCGATAACAAGGGCCGAGTGAACCTGACGCGGCTCAACATCCACCCTGATGAGGCCGCCGCCGCCCGCGCTCAGGGGGAAGACTAGGCTGACAATGCCCCCCCATCCCGTCCAGTACCTACTGGTGGAAAACCTGGCCTTTGTTGGCGTCAGTACCCTGTTTCTTGGGGTGAGTGGCTATGCTTGGCGGCATCTAGAGCCGTTTACACTGCCAAAGCCGCTGCCAGAGTGGTTTTCCCTTTGGTTTGGCTCGGTTCAGGTGTTGGGGGGCATTGTTCCCCTGCTGGTGTTAGGCTGGGGCATCTGGACGTCCGATGCCCTGGTCTTACTCATCTTTGTGCCGTACACAATTTTGCTGGCGCTGCAGGTAGCGGCGGAAAGCATTACCCTCCGCTGGACCGCTTCAGTGATTTGGGTGATGGTGCCCTACCTGTACCTGCCCTATCGCCTCTGGCAGCTCTGGGAGGGCTGGCTGTGGCTAGATAATTCAGCAAGCTGGCTGGGATGGTTGCTGGTATTCGAATTTGTCGTATGGCTGCTCAACTACCTGCTCGATTTAGCTCAGCTCCCCCGGCTGCTTCGGTGGCCAAGCGCTTAGCGCAGGCTAGGGCCAGGGCGGCTCCCATTCGCTACCTTTCCGCGATCGCCCTAGGGATTGGGGTTACCGCCTGCCAGTCGCCGCCGCTGGTGGTCGACCAGCCCTTTCAGGTCGGCGAACCCCTGAAACTGGGCGTGCTAGTGCCAGAGACAGGCCCCTATTCCCGGGTGGGTACGCCCATGGTAACCGCGCTGCTGCAGCTGCGCGACACCGTCAATGCCTGTGGCGGCATCAACCGGGCCCCTGTAACCCTCGCCATTCACGATATCGCTGCCGACGAGGACGGGGGAGAGACGGGGATGCGCTACCTCGTCAACGAGGTGGGGGTCCACGCTGTCGTTGCCGCCCTCGCACCGCCGGTGGAGCTGGATATCCTGGCGATCGCCCTGGAGCGCAACGTCAGCGTGATCTCCCCGACGGTTACCGCCGAGCTAACGCCCAAGCGACGGTCGCCGCTGAAGGGTTGGGGGCAGCTGAGCCTCAGCGAAGTGCAGCAGGGCCGCGCCTTGGCAAAGCTAGCAATCGCCCGTGATTGGCGAGTAGCCCAGACCCTGGTGAGCGATACGGCAGGGGGCCGGCAATTCGAGCAGGCGTTTTTACAAACCTTTGAAGCCAAAGGCGGCAGCGCAGGTGAGCCAATGCGCTATTCCAGCCTGGCTTCTAGCGCCGAGCCGCGGTTGGGGGGACCGGCGCGCCCTGATGTTACCCCCCGCGATGTGGCCTCAGCCATGGTTGAGGTGGACGTCATCGTGGCGTCTTTAGATGACCCTCAGGGCTACCGGTTGCTGAGGACGGCCCTAGAAGCAGCGTCAACCCCAGCCCCGGTACTGCTGTCGCAGTCCATGACACTGCCGGTGTTTGGAGAGAGCCGCAGACCAGTTCCTGCCCCTGACCAGCCCTATATTCTCAATCAGGCGGCAGGGGTTTCCCCCCTGGTCAATACCGATGGATTACAGGTCTTAAGAGCCCGATGGCAGCGGCTTGGGTTACCCTGGGGACGATATGTCCCCCAAGCTTGGGATGCCGCAGCCCTGCTGGTGCTGGCAGCAGAGGCCGCAGGTCGCAACGGCCGCCTAGAGGTTCAAAGCGAGCTTAAGCATGTCTCGAACCCGCCTGGAGTCAGTGTTACAGAGGTGTGTACAGGGCTTGTCCACCTGCGTGAGGGGGTTATGATTAACTACCAGGGTGCCAGCAGCAGCGTTGATTTGGCCACTAGCGGCCAGCTTGTCACCGATGACCAATACCGTCTCTGGCGAATTCTGGAGGCCGGCCAGTTGGCGTGGCAAAGCAGTATAGCGCTGCCGTAGCTGGATGCAGTAAGACTGCTCTCATTCCACGGACGGTGTAACCAACTAGTAATGAAAATTCCATTTGTACAGGGCTCATCCTCCCAAGAGGTGGATCAGCGGCAGGGACTTGGCACCTTTGGCGGAGTCTACACGCCCTCCATCCTGACCATCTTAGGGGTCATTATGTACCTCCGGTTTGGCTGGGTGGTGGGTAACGTCGGGCTGATCGGCACCTTGATTATCGTCACCCTATCTACCGCTATTACATTTCTCACGGCGCTGTCGGTATGTGCGATCGCCACCGACCGGGTGGTGCGCACGGGCGGGGCCTATTATATGATCAGCCGCTCCCTAGGTATCGAAACGGGCGGTGCGGTGGGCATTCCCCTCTATTTTGCCCAGGCCCTCTCCGTCGCGCTTTACACCATCGGTTTTGCCGAAAGCGTCATTGAGGTGTTCAGCGGCCTGAATCAGCTCTATGTGGCCCTGGTGGTCACTATCCTGGTGGCCGTGCTGGCGATCACCTCGGCTAGCGTTGCCATCAAAGCCCAGTTTTTTATCATGGCGGGGATTGTGCTGTCCCTGGTTTCTTTCGCCTTTGGCCGTCCTTTAGAGGCAACCGATGTGGAATTGTGGGGGGCGGCGGAAAGCGTTTCCGAGCCGTTCTGGAGCGTGTTTGCTGTCTTCTTTCCGGCGGTAACTGGCATCATGGCCGGGGTCAATATGTCGGGGGACCTCAAAGACCCCGTCAAGTCCATTCCCTCAGGAACACTGGCGGCGGTGGGGACTGGCTATGTCATCTATATGGTGCTGCCTATTTTGCTAGCGGGCCGCGCCGACGCCAGTACCCTGATCGCCGAGCCGCTGATCATGCAAGAGATGGCGGCTTGGGGGCCGGCTATTTTAATTGGGGTCTGGGGGGCGACCCTCTCCAGCGCCATTGGCAGTATTTTGGGGGCTCCCCGGGTGCTGCAGGCTCTGGCAAGGGATGGGGTGCTGCCCCGCTGGATGCGGTTTTTAGGCCAGGGGAGCGGCAAGACAGACGAGCCCAAAATTGGCACCGCCGTCACCTTGGTGGTGGCGATCGCCGCCGTTTGCATCGGGGACTTGAACCTGATTGCCCCGGTGCTGACGATGTTCTTCCTGACGACCTACGCAGTGCTCAATATCGCTGCTGGCATCGAGGGCTTTTTGCAGAGCCCTTCCTTCCGGCCCACCTTCCGGGTCCACTGGGCCCTGTCCCTGCTGGGGGCGGTGGGCTGCTTGGCCGTTATGTTCTTGATCAACGCGGTGGCGACGGTGGTGGCAGCGGCGATCGCCTTCGGCATTTTTCTATGGATTCAGCAGCGAGAGCTGCGGGCTACCTGGGGAGATGCCCGCCGGGGCCTGTGGATGGCGTTGATGCGCACCGGCATCCTGCAGCTCCAGCAGACCGACGAAGACCCTAAAAATTGGCGCCCCCATATTCTGGCGCTATCCGGCTCCCCCAGCCGCCGCTGGTCTTTGGTGGAGCTAGCGGATGCTCTCACCCACAACCGTGGTCTAGTGACGGTGTCCAGCGTGTTGCCCAGCGGTTCCCGGGATATGGGGCAGCAGGCGGCGATGGAGCAAACCATTGTGGAATACCTGGAGCGGCGCGGGGTGCAGGCGCTAGTGCGGATCGTGACGGCGGCAGACCCGTTTGAGGGGGCGCTGCAGCTGATGGAAATCTACGGTATCGGCCCCCTGGTGCCCAACACCCTACTACTAGGGGACAGTGAGGAAGCCAGTCGCCGGGACAGCTACTGCCACTTGATTTCTCAGGCCCACAGCGCCCAGCGCAACGTGGTGATTTTGCGGGAAACGGAGCGCGGCTTCGGGGCTCGCCGCCGCATCGACGTGTGGTGGGGGGGGCGACAGGCCAACGGCGGCCTGATGCTGCTGCTGGCGGACTTGCTGCGCAACAACATTACCTGGCGTAGCGCCGATATTTGCCTGAAGCTAGTGGTCCCCAACGAGGCGGCACAGCAGTCGGCTGAGGCGAACATTACGGCCCTAGTGCAGGATTTTCGGGTGGATGCCATCACCCAAGTGATTGTGGCGGGCGATCGCCCCTTCTACCAAATTTTGCATGAGTCCTCCGCCATGGCCGACCTGATCTTTCTGGGAATGGCCACGCCGATGGAGGACTACAGCCAATATTACGCGCAGCTCCAGCAGCGCACCCTGGGCTTGCCGACGACAGTGTTTGTGCTGGCCGCCAGGGACTTCTCGGTAACGAAAGTGCTGGCGGATAAGTAGGCTCTCAAGCCCCGCCGCTCATGAGCGTAGCGGGGCGTCCGGGGGAATGATCTTCAGTGTCTGCGGATTGTAGTAGAGGTCTACCGGATTGTTGAGCTTAAGGCCTGTGATGTAGGGGGCCAGGACCTCTAGGGTGGCGGCGTCTTGAAAGTTGCGCCGCTTAGTCTCGGGGTGGGGGTAGTAAATTAAAGCGTCGTAGTGGGTCTGCCCCACCCCTAAGCGGCAGCGGCAAAAAGAAAAGTCCTCTGGCGGATGGCGGTCAGTCCAGGTGACCCGGCGAAAGGTGTACTCGGGGTCCAATAGCCGGTAGCGGTAGGGTTGAATTGAGACGTTGAGGGTGCCGCTGAAAAATCCCGACAAATCCAGGCCCAGCTGCTGGAAGTAGGGCCGCTGCATCTCGATGGTGCTGCGGGGGTAGGGGCTGTCCTTAGCTTTCCCTGAGGCCACCCCATGTCCCGCGACAATGACTCCCGCGATGCGGCTAGCCTGAGCCAAGGCTATTGACCGCCGCTGCGGGCCAGGTGCTCAAAGACACTTTTATCGCCGATATCGGGGGGGATGGGCTGAATCGCTTTGCGCACCGCAAAGACACCGACCAAGACCGCGATCGCCCCCAGCAGGTAGCGCTCTACTGTCATGGGCCACAGCCCCGCCATATGCCCGAGAATCAGGGCCGGCACCAAAGGCGTTAGCAGCTTGGTCTCAAACCGATCAAAGCAGAACGCCTCTTTGAAGAAGATGCCTACCAAAGCCGCAAAGGTGAACCCCACACCCCACAAGGTTGTCGGATGCCGGTACAGGATCAGGGCCAATGGCTCTGCGCTGGTTGCCGCAATGCCCACTGAGAAAGCTATCCCCACCAGGAGAAAGGCCTGTAGCAGCTGGTGCAGGGGCTTGAGGTAGATATGAATCGTCCAGAGGCTGACAGCTAGGGCGGCGCAAAATCCCCCATACAGCCCGGTAACTGCCAGGGCTGCCGCTTCCCCTTTCCAAAGCACGAGCCCCGTTGCTAGGGCAACGCAGAAGGCTGCCACCCCTAGGCCGAGGCGATATATTTTGACCTCTAGGCGATCGCGGTCGGTAATCGTAAATTCACCAAACTGGCCTTGATAAACTAGTGGCTGAGCGGCGTCCATAGATCAAATCTGACAAGATTCTGTAGGGGAGCGCGGCCGTTTTGCGGAGCTGGGCAGGCGCGATTGAGCCCTGTACACAGCCGCTAGGCCAATGCTATAACCCTCCCATTTTAGCTCAGTGGCCCGGCACCTAAGCTAGGTGACACTTATGCCGGCCCTAAAAATATCTTGAGCAAAGAGGCCCAGGGGATAGAATATAAAATAATCCTTAAGGTGCTTTGGGCACTGCTCAAGATATTTTTAGTTGCTCAGATTAGAGTTGTGCTTGTCTTGCGGTGTTGAAGTACCTAACTAGG
This sequence comes from Cyanobacteria bacterium P01_A01_bin.135, assembly GCA_039814955.1. Lineage (GTDB taxonomy): Bacteria > Cyanobacteriota > Cyanobacteriia > CAKZMO01 > CAKZMO01 > JBCCAG01. The sequence goes on along the minus strand of JBCCAG010000050.1, from coordinate 747 downwards.
CGCTGCGATCGCGCTTGCAGCGGTGAATGCGAAAGTTGTCGGGCTGCGCTGGTCTCTGTACTGGTTCAAGGGGCCGCCGGTCATCGCCCACCTCCGCTTTCCAGGTTGATATGTAGACAAGATGAGACAACGAGTTATGAAAGCTCCGCCATCGCCACAGCACGACGATGCCTCTGCCGCCGAGCAGCTGCTGCAGCTGCTGCTGTTTGTAGATAAGCGGCCCCAATCCAGCGAACGGATTCGGCAAATTCGTCAATATCTTAAGCAGCGCTCCGACAGCGATCGCTGTGAGCTGCAGGTGATCGACATCGGTGACCAGCCTCACCTGGCAGAGCATTTTCGCCTGGTGGCCACGCCAGCCCTAATTAAAGCATCCCCAGCCCCCCAGCAAACCCTGACGGGGGCCAATCTAGTAGAGCAGCTTGAAGCCTGGTGGCCAAGGTGGCTGCGGGCCATAGAAGACATCGCTGAAGAGCAGGCGCAGCGGCAAGACAGTGCCTCTATCACCAATGACGCCGAGCTGATTCGCCTCTCTGATGAGATTTTTCGGATCTCTCAGGAAAAAATTGATTTAGAGGCCCAGCTGCAGTTCAAAGATCGGCTGATTGCCATGCTGGCTCACGACCTGCGCAATCCATTGACGGCTCTCTCCATCGCTCTAGAGACGCTGGAAATGGGATTTGATTCCGGCAGTGGCGAATCTCACCTCAAACCCGAGCTACAGGCACAGATCTTGCACCATGGGCG
>JBCCAG010000154.1:0-7047 GCA_039814955.1 Cyanobacteria bacterium P01_A01_bin.135 | reverse complement strand
GTTGAGGTAGTCCAGCACCGCCGGACCCGCTACTGCCTCAATGCGGCGCACGCCGGAGGAGATGCCGGTCTCGGAGATGATCTTAAATACGCCAATTTCAGCGGTGTTGCTGACGTGGGTGCCGCCGCACAGCTCCATAGAAACGCCGGGGAAGTCGATCACCCGCACCTCGTCGCTGTACTTCTCGCCGAACATGGCGGTGGCTCCCCGCGACTTGGCGTCATCCAAGGACATCAGCGACACGTCGGCGCTGTGGGCCTCGGCAATCCAGGTATTCACCTGGGCCTCTACCTCGGTGACCTCCTCAGGCGACAGGGCGCGGGGGCAGGTGAAGTCGAACCGCAGCCGGTCGAAGTTCACCAGGGAGCCCGCCTGGGACACCGAGGGGTCCACCAGCTTCTTCAGGGCCGCCTGCAGCAGGTGGGTAGCGCTGTGGTTGGCCTGGGCGCGGCGGCGGCAGGCCCGGTCGATTTGAGCGGTCACCGGGTCGCCCACTTTCAGACTGCCCCGCTCCAAATGACCAAAGTGGACGAAGAAGTCCGACTCCTTCTTCACGTCTTCCACGCGCATCAGCATGTCATCCCCAGACAGATAGCCGCGATCGCCAATCTGCCCGCCGCCTTCAGCATAGAAGGGGGTCTCGCTGAGCACCACCTGCACCTTATCGCCGGTTTTGACGCTGTCTACCGACTCCCCGTCCACCAGCAGCGCCTCTACTTTTGAAGGGGCCTGATGTTCACTGTAGCCCAAAAACTTGGTGACGTTCACCTTGCCCGCCAGCTTGTCCAGGCTGCCCTGCACGGTGAGATCAATGCTCTGGTGGGCATCGCGGGCCCGCTCCCGCTGCTGTTCCATCTCAGCCTCAAAGCCGTCCACATCTACGGTGACCCCCTGCTCCTCGGCTACCTCCTGGGTCAGCTCCAGCGGGAAGCCGTAGGTGTCGTACAGCGTAAAGGCGTCGCTGCCGGAAATCTGCTTGGGCGACTTGGCTAGGATATCGGCCAGCAGCTTCTCCCCCCGCTCCAGAGTCTCCAAAAAGCGCAGCTCCTCGCGGTTCAGCTCGGCCTTAATCACCGTGGCTTGCTCCCGCAGGTTGGGGTAGGTGCCTTCCATCAGGGCGATCGCCGCCTCGGCTACTTCAGTCACAAACGGCTTTTGGATGCCCAGCAGCCGCCCATGGCGCACCACTCGGCGAATCAGCCGCCGCAGCACGTAGCCTCGGTCGGTGTTGGATACCCGCACCCCGTCGGCAATCAGGTGGGTCACCGCGCGGGTGTGGTCCCCCACCACCTTCAGGGAGACCTGGGCGGCATCATCGGCTTTGGCGTATTTGACTCCGGCAATCTTCTCCACCGCTTTAATGATGGGAAAAATCAGGTCGGTTTCGTAGTTGTTGGGCTTGCCCTGCAGGATCTGGGCCATGCGCTCTAGTCCCAGACCGGTGTCGATGTTCTGCTTCGCCAGCGGCGTCAGCTCCCCGGCAGCGTCCCGGTTGTACTGCATGAACACCAGGTTGTAGAACTCGATGAAGCGGCTGTCGTCTTCCAGGTCAATATTCTTATCGCCGCGCTCGGGGTGGAAATCGTAGTAGATCTCCGAGCAGGGGCCGCAGGGACCGGTTTCTCCACTCGCCCAAAAGTTATCCGCCTCGTCCATCCGCTGAATGCGGTGGGCCGGGATGCCAATCTGGTCCCGCCAGATGGCAAAGGCGTCGTCATCTTCCCGAAAGACGCTCACCACCAGGCGCTCCGGGGGCAGCTTAAACACCTCTGTCGATAGCTCCCAGGCCCAGGCGATCGCCTGCTCTTTAAAGTAGTCCCCAAAGCTGAAGTTGCCCAGCATCTCAAAGAAGGTGTGGTGCCGGGCGGTGCGGCCCACATTTTCGATATCGTTAGTGCGGATACACTTTTGCGAGGTGGTGGCCCGGTCTACTTCCGCTTTGCGCTGGCCCAGGAATATGGGTTTAAACTGCAGCATTCCCGCAATGGTGAGCAGCACAGTGGGGTCCTCCGGCACGAGGGAGGCGCTAGGCAGGATTTTATGGCCGCGCCCCGCGTAGAACTCTAGAAACGTCTTACGAATTTCGTCACCGGATAGGAAGGGAAGTTTGGGTGCCATGCCGCGCTCGGGAAGGGGTGCTTTGCATCAATCTTCCCTCCATAATAATGTTCATCCGGCATGGGTCGCCCGAGCCCCTAAACGAGCTGGTCAATCGTCCGGTTGGCCTGGGAGAGGTAGCCGCCGCCGAACTGATTGAAGTGGTTGAGGATGTGGTAGAGGTTGTAGAGCGTTTTGCGGCGCTCTGAACCTGATGGGACCGGGTAAGCCGCTTCATAGGCTTGGTAGAACTCCTTGGGAAAGCTACCGAACAGGGTGCTCATGGCCAGATCCACCTCGCGATCGCCGTAGTAGGTCGCGGGGTCAAAAATCACCGGCTCCCCGTCCTCGGTAACGGCGGCGTTGCCGGACCACAGATCCCCATGCACTAGGGCTGGCTCCGGGTAGTGGTCCGCCAGCAGCTCAGGAATCGCCTGCAGCAGCGCGTCCTGCTTCGGGAAATGGCCACCCCGCTTGCGGCCGAGTTTTAGCTGGTAGCCGATGCGGTGGTCGCGGAAGAAGGTGGCCCAGTCCTCGGTCCAGGGGTTCTGCTGGGGGATAAAGCCAATGGTGTTGGTTTGGTCCCAGCCAAAGGCATCCCGGGTGACGCGGTGCATCGCTGCCAAGTTCTGGCCCATAGCTTCCCAAGAGGCGTGGGTACCGTAGCCAAAGGACAGCCATTCCAGCACGATGTAGGATTTGTCTTCCGTCGTACCCCAACATATCGGCTTGGGGACGCGAATGGTCCCAGTTTGGGCCATCTCCTTGAGGCCCTTGGCCTCCACTTCAAACATGGCCACACGGGCCGCGTCGTTGAACTTGATGAAGTAGGCTTGATCCCCGTCTGAGAGGGCGTAGGCGCTGTTGACGCTGCCGCCCCCCACCGGGCGACGGTGCTCGGCAGTGAAGGGCTGCTGGGTCGCTTGGCTAATCTGCTGGGTAATCTGATCCCACATGGGCGCTGCGGCAATGGCGTCGCCTCGATCTTACCGCGATCGCCCGTAAACATTAGCGAGCAGGTTTATGGACCGCAACACCGGCCATCACCAGCGCGACGCCGACGATGTCTCGAACCGTGGGAATTTGGCCTAGGACGAGAGCACCCACCACCGTCGCGGTAGCGGGTAATAGTGCCAGCAGCAGGGCAAAGGAATTACGCGGCAGCCTAGACATCGCCACTTGGTCGCAGATATAGGGAATTACCGACGAGCTGATGCCGACCCCCACCCCTGCCAAAACTAGGGCCGGATAGGGGAACGCGGCGATCGCCTCGCTGAGGCCAATAGGCATTACAAACAGGCAGGCCGCTGCCATCGCAGCCCCCAGTCGCCCCACGCCTTCCGCCGCACCCTGCTCCGAGACCCTGTGACCCAAGATGATGTAGCTCATGAATAGGATGCCATTGGCGATGGCGTAGAACAGCCCCAAAGGATCGCTTGACCAGTGCACATTGGTAAGGAGCCAAACGCCGCTCACCGCTAGCGCCAGGGCGATGTAGTTGGGCAGTGACCGAAGGCCAAACAGGGCGATCGCGATAGTCCCCACAAACTCAATGGCAGCAACCAGACTCAGGGGTAGGCGGTCAATGGCGAGGTAAAAGGCGCTGTTCATCAGGGCTAGGCAGGCCCCCAGCAGCAGGAGCAGCACCACAGTCTTACGGCTGGCAGACCGAAACGTTTTCCAAGGCTTGGTCCATAGCGCAAAGACCAAGGCGGCGCTGGTGATGCGAAACCAGGCGACCCCCAGGACGCCGACTTGACTGAACAAAAGCACGGCAAAGGAGGGGCCCAAGTAGTGAAAGATAGCGCTGATGACGAACCAGAGGTGGGGCGGCGCTGCGGCTAGGCGGGATCTGATGGCGTTGAGCATGCGCCAATCGTATCAAGGCAGTTTGGCCTAGCAATATGGTATTAAGAAGGGGATGTTGCGAGTTTGCCTAAGGAAAACTGGAAATAATGGCAAAGCGCCTTCAAATGGGTGATGTGCAGCTAGATACTGTAGATGTTCAGCTAATTCGAGCGCTGCAAGCCAGCGCAAGAACTACAGTGGCAGAGCTATCCCGTACCCTCAACATGTCCGCCCCCAGTCTCTCGGAACGCCTGCGGCAGCTTGAAGAGGCCGGTGTGATTCAAAAATTTACGCTGGTGGTGGACCCCAAGCCGCTGGGCTACAGTCTGGCCTTCTACATCCGCATCCGCCCCCTGCCGGGTCAGCTAGCCAAGGTCGTTGCCCTCGTTCAAGGAATTGAGGAGATTGTGGAATGCGATCGCATCACTGGAGACGACTGCTTCATTGCCAAGGCCTATGTCAAGTCAGCCGAGCACCTAGAGCAGCTGATCAATCAGCTGATTCCCTATGCCCAAACCAACACCTCGTTGATTCAGTCTTCCCCAGTGGAGCGGCGGCTGCCGCCCTTGCCGGTGGCTAGCACATCTGCTTCACAGACTCGCGGTTCTTAATTTGCTCCCACCAGGCGCATAGATTTGGAGTCTGGGCCGTCGCTGCGCCGAACTCTTTGGTATTCGAAAGGTAAACGAAGATCGGTACAAGGTGAAAATCTGCCAGGCTAATGGTCTGCCCCAGCAAAAAGGGATTGCCGATCCGCAGCGACTCAATCGCCTCTAGGGCTTTCTTCACCGGGGCGATCGCCTGCTGGATAGCCTGCTCGTCCGGGGTGCCGCCATCTTGAGGGACCACCAGCCGCTGGATAACGATGGTGCCCACAACGGGGGGATAGAGGTAGCTGTCGATGATGGAGATAATCTGCTGCATGCGCGCCTGGGCCAGCAGGTCTGAGGGGGTGAACTTATCGCCAGCAAGACCATTGAGGTAGCGGGTAATGGCCGAGGTCTCGTAGATTTGGGTGCCGTCTATCTCCACCACCGGGATTTTGCCGAATGGCTGCTTCTGCAAATATGCGTCGGTCTGGTTGTCGCCATTAAAGATCCCGATATCCACGACATTGTGGTCCATGCCAGCCTCTGCCATCAGCAGCCGCACGGTGCGGACGTAGGTGCTGATGGGGGTGCCGTACAAAGTGATATTAGCCATGATGGTTATTGCTTGCGCCGTCTTGCTCACGCCGCCCAGTGTACAGTAGTCCTGTTTCTGTCGTCAGGACTCACCTTCTCGTAGACCCAGCACTATACTGCGATAGGTTTGCATCAGCGCCGCTTCATCTAGGGCTGTCTCTCCATTCCAGGTGGCTGCCATGCAGTAGGTTTCTCCTGCCGCGCCTATGAGCTGTGTGGTCATGTTCAGTACGCCTGGCTCGGATCCGCCTTTGAAGGCGACCTGTGACCAGCGCTGGGGGCTGGCGACACCGGGGTTGATCCGCATCAGCGGCAGAGCGGCTACCTCGTTAACGAGTCTACAAAGCTCCCGCGCAGTGAAGAACCACTCCACATCCGGGGCGACGGGGTCCCCGGCAAATAGGGCTTTGTTAGGCAAGGGGCGATCGCCCAGCTCCGCCACCACCTGCCGCCGCGCCACGGTATCGCCTTGGCGATAGCGCTCTAGCCACATGCCGTTCTCGGGATTTTTGAGTACGAAGGCTTCCCGAGTTGTCAAAAACGGTTGGTTATGGGGAGCGCGGGACTCCACGGCCTGCCGCCCCATAATGTGCACTAGGGCATCAGTAGCGGTATTGTCGCTCACCGAAATCATCAGGGTGGCCAGCGTCTCCAGGGTCAGCGAAGAGCCGTCGGGCCAGTCCTGCAGCATGCCGCTGGGTAGGCTTTTCCACTGCGGCTGTAAGGTCACCACCTCATCCCAACGCCGTGTTCCCGCTTCAATTTTTGCTCGCAGGGCCGCTAGCACCGCCAGCTTGAAGCTAGAGCCCACCGCCAGTGGCAGATCGGCGTTCAATTCTGCCAGGGGATCCCCATTGCGGGTAATCAGGAGGCTCACTTGGTGGGGAGAAGCTTCAAAGGCGGCGATCGCTTCCTCCGGGGTCAGCGGCACTATCGGGGGCTGAAACAGGAGTTCAGCAATTTGACCGTCTGCTGCCAGTAGAATTTGAGCCGTGACCAGGCCGCCTGCGAACTTCACCTCATAGCCGTCTTGTGTCGCCGCCACGCTCTGATACGCGCCGAGCCCCTGGGCGATTTGAGCCAGGACGCCCTGGATTTGCCGGTAGGGGACCTGGCGTAGGAACTGGGGCGTGAACCAGCTTTCATCCAGCGGTTGCGTAAACAGGCGTTCAAGAGCGATCGCGGCATCAGCTGCTGGGCTAGTTGCTGAATCCATAGGCTCTGCCATGGCAACTGCGGGAAGATGAGCGGCGGCCGCCTGAGAATTGCCTGAGTTGCCCCAGTAGCCCCAACACATCAGCCCCAGCAGCAAGGCGGCGGTGTAGCGGGCGATCGCCACCATCAGGTCAGCCTCTTATCAGCCCTGAAGCGCGCCGCCTGCCTCGACCGCCTGCTGCTCTGAGCGCTCGCGGTCCAAGCGGCGCTTGCGGGCGTAGAACTGAATAGACGCCGCCATCACCACCACCAGTCCCACAATCAGATAGGAGGAGGCGCTCGTGGGGAAGCTGTTCTTGAAGATAGCCAGCATCACAATCGCCACTAGCAGCAGCGTCGGCAGCTCATTTAAGGCGCGGAACTGCTTACTGCTCCACTTGCACTCACCCCTTTCCAGCTGCTTCATCAGCCGGCTGCAGTAGTGGTGATAGCCCATCAGTACCGCCACCAGAGCCAGCTTGGCGTGCAGCCACCAGTCGTGCAGAACGGCAGGCTCTTGCCACAAAATACCAACGGCCATCACCACCGTTACGATCATGCCGGGGGTGGTAATGATGCGCAGCAGTCGCTTTTCCATCAAGGTGTACTGCTCTTGCAAAATGCTGCGGGCAGGCTCGGGCTTGGCGTCGGCCTCGACGTGGTACACGAACAGGCGCACCAGATAGAATAGGCCGGCGAACCAGACGACAACGCCGACGACGTG
>JBCCAG010000726.1:0-2474 GCA_039814955.1 Cyanobacteria bacterium P01_A01_bin.135 | reverse complement strand
GCGCCGGTATCCACAAGCACGTTTTCTAGGGTGATGGAGCGGACAGCCTCCTTTGGGATGATCCCCTGCTTAGCGTTCGCCTCATCAATGCGATTGGTTACCGTCAGCGTTGTCGTCACTTTGCCCATGTCGGTTGCCATAAATCCTCCCAGACAGCGTGCCCTAATTTGTGCCGACCTTCCCCATTGTATTACCGTTATCAGGGCTATTGAAGCGGCTGGGGACGGCGCGTTTGGGTTTGCAGCCACAGCACCGCTAAGCAACTGCACAGCACCAGCGGCCAGCTCAATTGATTCAGCATGGCCCAATCAAACCGAGCAAACACTCGCCCCGACAGCAGCGTCGCCAGGGCGACAAAGCTTAACACCAGGAAGTCGTGGGCAGCCTGGACTTTGCCTTTTTCAGCGGGTCTGTGAGTTTCCGTAAGCAGGGCCGTAGAGCCCACATACATGAAGTTCCAGCCCAGCCCCAGTAGCAGCAGGGCGATCGTGAAGTGGCCAAAGCTATTGCCCACCGAGTTAATGCCCATGCAGCCCAGCATCAACAAGCCCCCCACCTGAATCATCGTCAGCACCCCAAACCGCTGAATCAGCCAGCCGGTTACCAAGGACGGGCCAAACATCCCCAGCACATGCCACTGAATTACCGTCGCCGTTTGCCCGAAGCTGTGCTGCTGGGCCGCCATTGCTAGGGGCGTGGCCGTCATCACAAACACCATTATCCCGTAGCCCACCATGCTCCCCAGGGTGGCAATCCAGAACTTCGGCCCCATTAGCTCTCGTAAGGGGTGCGTCGCCGCCTCAGCATCGGTAGCAGCCAGGATGGGAGTCTGCAGCCCCAGCAGCAGGCCACTAGAGAGCACCTGCAAGCCCAGCACCGCCACCATAGCCCCTATGTAAAGCTCGCTATTGAACCACCCCTGGGACTGGGTCGCCAGCCAAGGCCCCAGCACCGCCGCCACAATCCCCCCGGCAATCACCCAAGAAATGGCCTGAGCCCGGAAGGCGTCTGGGGCCACCTCAGCGGCGGCGAAGCGGTAGTAGCCCACAAAGCCGTTGGCCACTCCCAGCAGCCCCATGGCCAGGGTAAATAGCCAAAAGTGGGCGATCGCTAAGCTGTAGATGCCGAGCCCTGCGCCGATCCATCCCACCAGCGTCCCCAGTAAAAAGCCACCTCGCCGCCCGATGCGCTGCATTAGCAAGGAAGCGGGGATGGTGGTGGCCATGGTGGCGATTTGCCGCACCGCAAGAGGAAGGGTGGCTAAGGTTTTGTCGGTGGCGAGGGCGTAGCCGATGAGGGCGGCGATGGTGATCAGGACCGTGTTGGTGGTGACGGCGAGGGCTTGGCAAAGGGTGAGGCGGAGGACTTGGGTTTGGGCGGTCATGGGGTGGGGGACGTGAGGTGGGCTATGAGCCTATCACGGTTGGCAGAAATGACCTATGCAGAGCGTAGATGACGACGATTAATTTGATGCAAGTCTTGCTAGCAAATCTGTCTGGTAAGATTCGAACAATGAGATGTTCTCCGACAAGCGCCAATATCGGGGGCACTAGACTTCAGAAATTGATACTCAGATTTGCGGGCGTAAAGCGCGACTTTACGCCGACATGCTACCCGCCGATATCTCTGAACTAAATGCACTCCTCGCCGAGGATTTGCTTTTTGTTAGGCCGACAGGTGACCTAGCCGCTGAAGCGATGGATTTAGACTTGCATGCAAGAATACTTAAGCGCTAGCGAGATCATTGATTGGCAACATCCCGAAATCACCAAGCTTGCCAGTCAAATTGCATCAGGGCACAAAACACCAGCGGCGATCGCAAAAGCCTGCTTTGAATGGGTGCGCGACGAAATTCGCCATAGCTTCGACTACCAAATGAACCCCATCACCTGCCGTGCCTCAGATGTCCTGCAGCACAAGACGGGCTACTGCTTTGCCAAGAGCCATCTATTGGCCGCACTGCTGCGGGCCAACCAAATCCCCACAGGATTCTGCTATCAGCGCTTGAGCGTTGACGACAAGGGATCCCCCTACAGCCTGCACGGCTTCAACGCTGCTTATCTGCCGGAACTCGGTTGGTACCGAATCGATGCTAGGGGGAACAAGCCGGGCGTCTGCGCTCAGTTCACCCCACCTACAGAAAGCTTGGCCTACACCCCTCAATTGCCTGAAGAGGCGGACTTTCAGGCAATTCTGTCTGAGCCGCTGCCCGTTGTGGTAGAAGCGCTACAGTCACAGACCACCTGGGATGACATGCTGCATAGCCTTCCAGATATAACGCTGGAGGCAGCAAGGGCCGATGGTCTTACGATAGGCAACGAGACTGCACCGGACATCCCCTATTCGCAGTCCGCTCGGTAACGGTATCGGCAAGGTCCCGCGGAAAGGCGATGTCAATGAAGATCATAATTCGAGATATGGCAACAAGCGACTGTGATTCAGTTCTTCGCCTTTTTAGCCGCCTCGACGAATAT
>JBCCAG010000116.1:0-8275 GCA_039814955.1 Cyanobacteria bacterium P01_A01_bin.135 | reverse complement strand
TAGACGCGCTGTGCTCCTAGTTGGCTATCGCTCAAGCCGTCGGCGAATTACCAGCATCTGATTTCCCCCCTTCTGGAACTCATAGTCCACGGTCTGGGCCTGTACCTCAGCGCCATCCGCTGACATTGCCTCAATCACCGCATCAAGATGAGGCGATATTTCGCATTTGAGATCGAGCAGTGGAAAAACCCGTACCTCAGAAGACACCCGCAGCAGCTCGCGCAGCGAAGCCACATGGAAGCCCAGGGATAAATGTTCTGAATACATGAATAGAAGATGGGAGCAAACGCATAGGCTGAACGCGTCGTCCTCCAGGGCCAGCTTCGGTAAAGCTTGAAACTGATAGCGCCCCGCAGCCCGGCCTACCCCATAGTCTCGCAGAAAAGCCTCCATAGCCGCCAGGCGGGCCGCCCCCAGCGCATCAGCGTCCTCAAAAGTTTTCCAGACGTAGCGCGCTGAGTTTTGCTTCACCTGGGAGACTATTGGCTCATAGGTCTCCTGCACCCGCTGCCGAATCTGCTCCCCGGAAAACTGGTACAGCGGATCAACCGAGACCACCGAATGCCCAAGCGCCGTCATCTCAGCATTAAAGCTAGCCGGACCATCGCCACAGCCCAAAATCCGGCGACCCAAGTCTGCCTCTGATAAGGCGAACATCAGCCTGTATTCCGCTAGCGATCGCCCCCAGGGCACGATTTCCTTCAGCTTCACCGCTCACAGCCCCGCAAACTAAGCCCCAGTCCCCAGCATTGCCGGCAGGTCAATCTCCTTAATGCAAGTGGCCCGCGACAGCGACAGCACGCAGTCAATAATCCTCAGCATATCGCTTAAGGGAATCGCCTCCCCGCCCGTCAAATTCTCCGCTGCCAGATCCGCTAGCACCTCCGGCGTCCCCACATTACCCGGGTTGATCACCGTCACCCCAATCTGCTGCGATCGCAGCTCCTCCCGCAGGGCATGCACCACGCCCCGCAAGCCAAACTTCGAGGCGCTATTGGCCACCTCCCGCCCCGGAAAGTTATCCCGCCCAGACAGCGCTCCCATAAAGATAATCTTGGGATTGTCTGACCGCTGCAGGCTGGGCAGCAAGGCCTTCACCAGCCGGATGGGGGCCAGCAGGTTCACGGCCAGCACCCGGGTGATATCCTCGTCAGAGCAGGTAGCAAAGTCGTACTGGCGGGTAAAGGCGTGGGTCTCCCAGGTGCCACCCATGTACAGCAGGGCATCCAGGGGGCGATCGCCCACGGCCTCAGCAACAGCTCCGACACCCTCTAGCGTAGACAAGTCGGCCTGAACCCATTCGCCTATAGGAGAAGCGCTGCGAGAGGTCGTCACTAAGCGCTCGATTTGAGGGGCTAGATGCTCTGCGACGGCGAGGCCGATGCCGCGACTGGCACCAGCGACCAGAATTGTCTTGGCCATTATGCCGCTCCTGCTGCATCAAAGCGTAGGCTCAGTTTGGTAATACCTGGAAAGTCAAACTCAAACTGATTGGCAAAATATGCCGCGTGGAAGGTCTGATAGGGCCTGAACCCCAGGGACTCATAGAGGCGGCGGGCCCGGTCGTTGCCGTTAATCACCATAATGCCAACCTGCGGATGTTGCGCCTGCCCTTGAGCCAGAAGCGCCTGCAGCAGCACTTTCCCGAAGCCGCGGCCCCGGGCCTCCGGCAGCACGGCCACTGCCTCAATTATCCAGGGCGCATAGGGCGTGAGGAAGGCGGGTTGGCAATCGCCGCCCCAAAACGCCAAATAGCGATCGCGGAAGACAGCGGTCACCTCCCCAGACCAGCCCAATTTGTCAGCAAGTTTATCGAGGTGGCAGAGGCGAAGTGGAGAATAGTTCTCTGCGCTGGGCTTGTAGCCAGCGGCGGCAGCCACGGGGGTACCCTGCGCTTCTAAAATGAGAAAATCGCCTACATCACCAAAGTTAGATGCGCCGGCCTGAAACATCGCCGTGAGGAATGTCAGCGTATCTGTGCCCGTGTTTTGGAGGATGATGTCCCAAAAGCACTGGTTCATTGGCGGCAAAGAGGCTTCGTAAGCAATCTTGGCGAGCAGTGGACTATCGGCGATCGTTGCCCGACGAGTACTTAACTTATCTTTCGTGAATCTATCTTGCATGAATCGATCCTTCATAACGCTGTTCTCTAGTTAGGTCTCCAAAAACCGATCTTCAGATACATACAGTCTGTATGTTTTATATAATTAGCAAAGTCTTGGTTTTTGTCAAGATACATACTGCATGAATGTTAAATGCGACTGAGTGACTATGCCTACCAAGCTGACTAAGGCCGAACAGACCCAACGCACCCGCCGTGCCATCATGGACCAAGCGCGGCACCTTTTTGCTGCTAAGGGTTATGCCGCCACTGGTACTGGCGAGATTATTAGCGAGTTAGTGGTTACGCGCGGGGCCTTGTACCACCAGTTCGGCGATAAGCTAGGCGTCTTTAGAGCAGTGGTTGAAGAAGCTTATGGTGAGATAACTAGCTATGTCGGAGCCCAGGTGCAGCCGCTCAGCGATCCTTGGGAGCAGCTTGTCGCGGGTTGTCGAGCATTTCTGGAAGTTGCCCAACAGGAGGAGCTGCGACGCCTCGTCTTTATTGAGGCCCCGGCTGTTTTAGAGGCAGATGTGTTGGTCGAGTTTGATCAGTATGGGTTTGGGCTGCTCCATGAATCTATTCAAACTGTCGTTGCCCAAGGCAAACTGAGGACAATCGACCCAGAAGGCTTTGCCCATTTGGTCAATGGATCGTTGAATGAACTTGCCGCCTGGGTCGCCCAGTCCGACGACCCTAAACGCCTGAAGACGGCTCAGGATTTGATTGAGACCCTGCTCACCCATCACCACACCTAGAAGCCAGAAGCACTCAATGTCGCTATGACGACTATTCCATCATTCCCCGGCATGAATCCTTCTCAGTATCGGCGGGGGCCCGGGCCGCGATCGCTAAACAGCCCAAACATCGGCCCCAGCAGTGCCCCAAACACAAAGCCCCCCGCGTGGGCCCAGTAAGCGATGCCGCCGCTCTCCATGGTTGTCGAAACGCTGAGGCTGGCGATGCCGTAGAAGGCCTGCTGAATAAACCAGATGCCCAAGAACACAATCGCCGGAATGCGGATGGTAGTCAGGAAAAACAGGATGGGAATTAGGGTGAGGATGCGCGCCTTGGGGAACCGGAGAATGTAGGCCCCCATCACCCCGGCGATCGCCCCACTGGCCCCTAAAGACGGTACCGTTGAGGCCTGGGAGAAGAACCACTGGGACAGGGACGCCAGCACCCCGCAGGCGAGGTAGAACACGATGTAGCGCAGGTGCCCTAGCTTATCTTCGATGTTGTTGCCGAACACCCATAGGTAGAGCATGTTGCCCCCTAGGTGCAGAATGCCGCCGTGCATAAACTGAGCGGTGAATAGGGTAATCCACACCGCTGGGGAAACCTGACCCGCGAAGCTGGCGCTGAGGCGCGCCGGCACCACCGCCCAGGTGCGGAAGAACTCCTCTAAGCCCGCCTGTCCCAAACCAATTTGGTAAAGAAACACAAAGATATTGATGCCAATGAACACATAGGTGACATAAGGCGTCAAACGAGTGGGATTTTCGTCGTTTAGAGGAACCAAGCTAGCCTCTCAGTAGCGGGTTGAGTTGTCAGCAGATTAGGCGGCACCTAAACAGGCAGAGGGCCTTCTGGGCAAGCGTATCCTAAATTTCGGTAAACACCAGCACCATTTCTGAAACCAGCGGTACAATGGCAGACACGAGAACCGCGAATAGGGCGGCATGGGTTAGCCCAACGGCAGTCGACTGCTGACCAGGGCGATCGCGCTACAGCACGTTTCAATTGTCCAGCGCTTACGCGTCTCGCGCTCACGTCTTTAGCGTACAGCGTTTTCCGCGCTGATGGGCAGCGAGTCGCGCTGCGACTTGGCCTCAAACTTGCCGCCGCGATCGCACGCCGACCTAGAGCGTGAATTCTCACTGTAAGTAGGATAGATTTGCATGGCAGTTTTACATGGCAGCTGGGTGATTTCTGCGGCGTCTAATCGGGCCGAGTCCTCCCAGCACAAGCCTGCCGCTGGATTTTTCATCTGGGGGGAGCGCTGGCGACGGGTTGCCCCCCATCAGCTTTCAAATCGTCCTAAGCCCGGCGGCACCGACCGTGGCCGCGGGGTTGACCATCCCTACGCCATGGCAGCCGATGCGCTAGGGCCGTGGCTGTCATCGCTGCAGGCGGCCGGCAAGCTAGCGTGGCCCGTCGAGGCACTGCCGCTCAAGGCGATCGCCAACCCTAAGAAGCGGCCCGAGGGCAGCTGGCGATCGCTGTCCCTGCTGTTGCCCAGCCCCGTGCTCACCTCCCACGAGCCCAGCTACGACCATGACGCCGCTATGACCGCCGCCGCCGCCATCGTGGCTGAAATTACCCTAGACGACGACATAGCCTTAGAAGCGCCGCCCAAGACCTACGCTGTCCTACCCCAGCACTCTGGGGCCGCAGCTACCGACCCCGATTTGGCCGATGCAGATCTGGTGCTCTACCCTTGGCGCGTCAGTGGCCTTTGGCTTTCCGCCGCCGATGCGATCGCCTTTTTACACGCTCTGCCGTTGAGCCTAGCAGACCAGGACAGATGGGGGGCAGACTTACGGTTCTGGTCCCACGTCAGCCGCTGGCAGCTAGACCTACTGACCCGCTCTAAGTTCGTGCCCCAGTTCACCCAGCAGGAAGGGGGCGGCCTCACCCGCTGGACCCCTCTGCTAGATAGCGCCACCGACCAGGGGCGGCTAGTGCATTTCGAGCGCTGCATGCCGGCCCTCTGCCGCAGCTACGACCGTACCCACATCAAGAAGCTGCCCGCTGCCAACAAAGCGCTGCACAGCTTCTTGACCCACACCATCGACGCTCAAACCCGGGCGATCGCCGCGTCAATTCCCTTGCCCACCGCGCCGCTGCCGCGAGATCTGCCCCTGCGAGACTGGCTCCAGTCCCTGGCCCAAGCGCCGCGCCTGGAAGCTGAAGCCGAGGGCACCCGCCGCTTGGCCTCCATCCTCTCCACCTGGCTAGCCCCCGTGCAGCGGCACCTGTCGGATACCGTCTCCCCCTATCGGGTAGCCTTTGTGCTGCAGACCCCCGACAAGGGCGGCGACAAGGGCTGGCGGCTGGAATACGGGCTGCAGGCCCTAGACAACACCGATATCTTTCTGGATGCCAACACCATCTGGCAGAATCCCGTCGCCCAGATGGTGTATAGGGGCCGCACTATCAACGCCCCTCAGGAAACTCTGCTGCTGGGGCTGGGGATCGCCTCCCGGCTGTATGAGGCGATCGCCCCCAGCCTAGAAGAAGTGCAGCCCACAGGCTGCCCCCTAGAGCCTGATGCGGCCTACCAGTTCATCAAAACTGTGAGTTGGCAGCTGCAGGACAGCGGCTTCGGGGTGATTTTGCCCTCTAGCTTGTCCAGCCCCGATGGGTGGGCCAGCCGCCTGGGACTAGCCGTACGCGCCCAGACCCCCCGCCGCAAGAAGAACCAGTCCCTGAGCCTGCAGAGCTTGCTGAACTTCCGCTGGGAGCTGACCATTGGCAACCATCGGATCTCAAAAGAAGAGTTCGACCGGCTGCTGGCCCAAAAGTCGCCCTTGGTAGAAATCGACGGAGAATGGGTGGAGCTGCGCCCTCAGGATATTAAAGCGGCCCAGGACTTCTTTTCCGCCCGCAAAGACCAGATGTCCCTATCCCTAGAAGACGCTCTGCGCATTAGCTCTGGGGACAGCAAGATGGTGGAAAAGCTGCCGGTGGTAGACTTTGAGGCCTCCGGGGCACTCAATAATCTCTTGGAGACCTTGACCACCGGGGACGAGGCCATTGAAACCATCCCCACCCCCGAAGGGTTTCGCGGGACCCTGCGGCCCTACCAGCAGCGGGGAGTCTCCTGGCTGGCCTTTTTAGGGCGCTGGGGACTTGGGGCCTGCCTGGCGGACGACATGGGCCTGGGCAAAACCATTCAGCTGATCGCGCTGCTGCTGCATTTGAAGGAATCGGGGGACCTCAACGCGCCGTCCCTACTGGTGTGCCCTACCTCAGTCATCGGTAACTGGGAGCGAGAAGTAAAGCGGTTTGGCCCGGACCTGAAAGTGATGGTACACCACGGCGATCGCGCCAAGGGCAGCAGCTTCGTCAAAGCGGCGGGCAAAGTAGACCTGGTGATTACCAGCTATACCCTGGTGTACCGGGACCAGAAAACCCTAGAAAAAGTAGACTGGCAGGGCCTGGTACTGGACGAGGCCCAGAACATCAAAAACGCCGAAGCCCGTCAATCTCAGGCGGTGCGTCAGCTCTCCTCAGAGTTTCGCATCGCCCTCACCGGCACCCCGCTAGAAAACCGGCTCTCCGAGCTGTGGTCCATCATCGACTTCCTCAACCCCGGCTACCTAGGGCCGCGTAACTTCTTCCAGCGCCGCTTTGCCATCCCCATCGAGCGCTACGGCGACAGCGCCTCCCTCCAGGCCCTGCGGGGTTTGGTGCAGCCCTTCATCCTCCGCCGCCTGAAAACCGATCGCAGCATCATTCAAGACCTGCCCAATAAGCAGGAGATGACGGTGTTCTGCGGCCTGTCGGATGTACAGGCAGACCTATACCAGGAGCTGGTGGACCGCTCCATGAAAGAGATCGAGGATGCCCAGGGCATCCAGCGCCACGGCCAGGTGCTGGCCCTGCTCACCCGGCTCAAGCAGGTGTGCGACCACCCGGCGCTACTTTCTAGCAGCGACAAAGCTGGTGTTGACGACAATGGCAGCAAGTCGAAGCGTAGCAAGGCCGTCAAGCCAGAGGATACGGCGGCACTGTCCGCTGAATCACCAGAATTTCCCTCCCTATCCGGTAAGCTACAGCGGCTAGAAGCCATGCTAGAAGAGGTGCTAGCCGAGGGCGATCGCGCCCTGCTGTTCACCCAGTTTGCCGAGTGGGGCAAGCTGCTGAAGACTTTCTTAGAGGAGCGCTTCAGCCAGGAGGTGCTGTTCCTCTACGGCAGCACCCCGCGCCAAGCCCGCGAGGCCATGGTAGACCGCTTTCAGAACGATCCCCAGGGTCCCCGGCTGTTTATTCTGTCACTGAAAGCGGGGGGGACAGGACTGAACCTGACGCGGGCCAACCACGTTTTCCATGTGGACCGCTGGTGGAACCCGGCGGTGGAAAACCAGGCCACAGACCGCGCCTTCCGCATCGGCCAGACGCAGAATGTCCAGGTCCATAAGTTTGTCTGCTCCGGCACTTTGGAAGAGCGCATTCACGAAATTATTGAGAGCAAAAAGGCGCTCTCAGAGCAGGTGGTGGGCACCGGGGAGAGCTGGCTTGGGGACTTTGACACTCAACAGTTGCGCAACCTGCTGCTGCTAGACCGCAGCGCCATTGTGGAGGAAGAGGAGCTCGCCGCGCGGTAGCTAAAAAACTAGTGATCGTCCCCCGCATAAATCCACATCGGCTCGGTTTGGCCCGCGCGCACAAAGCCGCATTTCTCATAAAAGGCGATCGCCTCCCCATCGGCCACCAGCATCTGCATATGGAAGCCCAGGTAGGGGACCTGCAGCCGCGCCATGATTCCGCGTCCAATGCCGCGCCCCTGGTAGTCCGGAAGCACCAGCAGGTGAGGATAGTAGACCACCAAGTAGCCATCGGAAATCGCGTTCCCGATCCCTACCAGTTGCTCGTCGTCCCAAGCCGATATTAGGGTGTGGGAATTCAGCAGCGCCTGGCATAGGGCCTCAGGTTTATGGGCGGCGGACCAGCCGTTAGCCCGATAGAGAGGAAGGATCTGCGCAGGGGTGAGGTCGCGCCGGTCAGAAAAGCTAATCATTTCTAGCCCTGTGCTTTCTTCTGGGGATATGTGCCGGTTCAGGGGGTTTGAACTACCTCACCGACAAACTCACGTACCGCCGCTTTGTAGCGATCGCTCCCTAACTCTGTCAAGTTGTTGTGGTCAGCTCCCTCAATCCACACCAGGGACTTTGGCTCCGGGGCCGCATCATAGAGAATCTGGCTCATATGCGCGGAGACGACGGTGTCGGCGGTGCCGTGGAACAGCAGCACAGGCATTTGTAGATCAGGGATTTTGGCCAACGAGTCGAAGCGCTCCGTGAGAATCTGCTGTACCGGAAACAGTACGTTGAACCGGGAGTAGGTCACCATCTCAGCCATGGAGGTAAAGGTGCTCTCTAAAACTAGCCCCGCTGCCTCGGGGTGCTGCCTCGCTAGCTCTACGGCGATCGCTCCGCCGATGGAGCG
>JBCCAG010000051.1:0-12143 GCA_039814955.1 Cyanobacteria bacterium P01_A01_bin.135 | reverse complement strand
TGCCCTGGCCAAGTGGTATGAAGCTTCGGTGAGCAGTGGCCACAGCGAGCGCACCTTGATGATCGCCGCAGTGCAGCAGGCGCGGGTGCTGCGGGATATTTTGTTTCAAAAGTCGCGGCAGGCCCTGGACCAGCCCGGTAGCGACACCTGGCGGGATGTGGTGGATGCCGCAGTGCTGATGGCGGGGGTGATTGGGGGCATCGGCGGGGCGCAGTGCCGCACAGTAGCGGCCCACGCTGTCCATAACGGGCTTACCCACCTGCCGGAGAGCCACGGAATGCTCCATGGCGAGAAGGTAGCCTACGGCATTTTGGTGCAGCTGCGGCTTGAAGAGATTTTGCAGGGCAACCAGCTGGCCGCCGCCGCCAGACAGCAGCTGCTGCAGTTCTACGGTGAGATTGGCCTTCCCAAAACCTTGGCTGACTTGGGGTTAGAGAATGTCGCGCTGTCCCAGCTCCAGCACAGCGCTGAGGTGGCCTGCCGCGATGGGTCTGACATCCATCGCCTGCCCTTTGCCGTGGGCCCCGCTGAGCTGATGGCGGCCATGGTATCGACCGCAGCATCAGAGGGTGCCCTTAGCGATCGCCCCGCAGTGTTAGACTCCACCCCGTGAACGAGGTACCCCTATGAGCCCAGATTGGATTCGCCCGGCTGATCGCTTGAGCGCCCTGCCTCCCTATGTGTTTGCCCGCTTAGATGAGCTGAAGGCAAACGCCCGGCAAGAGGGGCTGGAGCTGATTGACCTAGGGATGGGGAATCCCGGTGGCCCAGCACCCCAGGCCGTCATTGACGCGGCGATCGCGGCGATTCAGGATGGGGCTACCCACGGCTATCCGCCTTTTGAAGGCACTGCCAGCTTTCGGCAGGCGATCACGGCCTGGTACAACCGCCGCTACGGGGTCAGCCTAGACCCCGACGGCGAGGCCTTGCCGCTGCTTGGCTCTAAAGAAGGGCTCACCCACCTGGCGATCGCCTACATTAACCCCGGCGATGTAGTGTTGGCCCCCACCCCCGCTTACCCCGCCCACTTTCGTGGTCCGCTGATTGCCGGGGCAGAAGTCTACCCGTTGGTGCTGAAGGCGGAGCAGGACTGGCTAATTGACCTGGCTGCTATCCCCGATTCGGTGGCGCAGCGGGCCAAGGTGCTCTACTTCAACTATCCCAATAACCCCACCGCCGCCACCGCACCGCGAGAGTTCTTCGAAGAGATTGTCGCCTTTGCCCGCAAGCACGAAATCCTGCTTGTCCATGATCTCTGCTACGCCGAGCTAGCTTTCGACGGCTATCAGCCCACCAGCCTCTTGGAGATCGCCGGCGCGAAGGAGATCGGGGTGGAGTTCCACACTTTGTCTAAAACCTACAATATGGCAGGCTGGCGCATTGGCTTTGTGGTGGGCAACCGCCATGTGATTCAAGGTCTGCGGACCCTGAAAACCAACCTGGACTACGGCATTTTTTCCGCCCTGCAGCGCGCCGCTGAAACGGCCCTGCAGCTCCCCGATAGCTATCTGCAGCAGGTGCAGACCCGCTACCGGCAGCGGCGCGATTGCCTGATTGAAGAATTTGGTCGGCTGGGCTGGCGCATCCCCAAAACGGAGGCCACTATGTATCTCTGGCTTCCCTGCCCACCGGGCATTTCATCCGCTGAGTTTGCTCTGTCGGTGCTGCAGCGCACTGGTGTGGTCTTTACCCCCGGCAGCGCCTTCGGCAGCGCCGGTGAGGGGTACGTAAGGGTTAGCCTGATTGCCGAGTGCGATCGCCTGCGGGAGGCCATGGGCCGGTTGGCAGAAGCGGGGATTCGCTACGCACCCGTTGCGGAGACGGCAACAGCGCGATAAGTCCAGAGAGGGCTGGGTCACAGCTCGTAGCCCCGTTGACGCAGCGCTGTCAAAACATGTCGCGGCATAACTCGCTCCTCCTTCTCATCAGGGTTTAAGCTGGAGCCCTGGCTGGCGGCAATTAAAACGGCATCTCGCGCCAGCGCCATGATTTCTCCGCCCGTCAAGGGCAGCTTGGCCAGGGCACGCCAGCGCAGGCGACCCAGGGTGACGGTGGGCGGAAAAGCACGCTTCCAAAGCCGCAGCCGCTGGGATTCGTTTGGCTCCGGGAACGAATACATGGCGCTGATGTCGCGCCACTGGGGGGCGATCGCACCCGCTTCTGTGCTGAGCACCGTCAGCACAGGGCGCTGCCGCCGCTGGGCTACGAGCTCGCTGATCCCCTCCACTGCCGCATCAGGGCCAAACCACAGCTCAGGCGATTTGATCAGCAGCGCCTGCGGGCCGGCGGCCGCGATCTCGGCTACCGAGGCTGCCCAGCGGCTCGCGCTGATGTACTGCGGGTCATAGACTTGGAGGGGATCCCCCAGAGCGGTGGCCAGGGCCCGCGCTGCCGTTGTTTTTCCTGTCCCAGCTTTGCCTGAGAACAGCAGCATCTGCCCCTGGGGTAGACTGCCATAATGCCCGCTCAGGCCCCATTGTTCATTTGCCTGCCGCTGCGCCCCAAGGCGATCGCTGACCTGCATCAACTCTGTTACTAAGAACTTTGGCAGCACGAGGTCCGCCCAGGATACCGCAGGCTGAAGCGGATCCTCGGGCGGGGACAGGAGGGCATCTAGGTCGCGGCGGTGGGGCTCTTCTGCTAAGAGCAGCTCTACCAGATGCGGCATCACCTGGACTGACGCCGTTAAGAACGTGCCGCTTCCAGAGGGGATGAGCTCAATTAGGCAGTGCTTGAGCAGCGGGGAGCCGTTGCCCAAGCGCCAGCGGGCCGCTTGCCAATCTCCATCGTTGCGGCACAGCAGCCGCAGGACTAGCTCTAGGCTGGGCAGCTCCGTCTCACTGTCCCCCTGGAGGTAATGATACAGGCGGCTGTAGCGGCGGTTCACCTCGGGGGCAATGCCCATCAGCAGCAGATTCTTTTCAAACCGATTGAGCTGCAGGCGATCGCACAGGTAGGGAAGCACCAGCAGAATGCCGCTCTGATAGCTGGCCTCAATGCGGCTTTGAAGCTGCTTGTGATAGCCGCTTTTCTTCGCCGTAGCCGGGGGGCGATGCTCATCGTAATAGGATTTACCGTCTAGAGAAACCAGCCCCTTCCACCAGTGAGCGGTAGCTTGGTCGGCTGGAGATTGAGCAACCTGGTTAACCCGTTTGCGCTCCTGCTGCTGTCGCGACACCGCCGTCATCAGGACTCGCTCTAGCCAACTTAATTCGGTCTTAATGTAAGCCCAGTTACTAGAAAATCCCTTTGACATCGCTGTGCTAGAGAGTAGCGCCTGCAGCGGCATCGGCCTGTTGCCACACCTCTGACAGGCAGACCTGTCTGGGCTGGCGTGCTGCGATCGCGGTTGAAACGTCTAGCTGGGCTAGCCGCAGATAGAGGTTCAGCCGCTCTAAAAGAATTGTGCCCTCCGCTAGGGTGCTCTCTACCGCTAAAATCGCAAACGCGCTATCCCCAATACGCGCCACCACATCATCCTTGCGGGCCGTCGATTGGATGATCTCAGCCAGCTTCGCGATGGGAGCGCTCACGCCGGCCATTTCACAGCCGCTAGAGAGACTGTTCACGCCCTTCAAATGGATCGAGATGATGCAGGCAGAATGGCCATATAAATGGCAGCGCCGCTCTTCCCGAGATAGCAGGTAGTACCATCCCGGACAATTATATAGTCCGGTGGCCTGATCCCGCAGGTGGTTCGCCTCGCGTTGCTCTTTGGAGCGGGCTTGCCCTGAGATATCGAGACAAACGCTGAGAATTAGACCCATCATCCTGGCCATTACCTCAAGCAGCGGCAGCTCTTCGGCGATGCGCTCGGGCATGGCTGTGGGATGAATGGCACAAAGGGTGCCAAATAGCCGTCCGTCGCTATAGGTCAAGGGAATGCCAATGTACGCGCCGATGGCAAGCAGCCGCCCGACTGGGGCATCAGCATATACCGGGTTGGCTGCACAGTCGGCCACGACCCGCGGCAGTCCTTGATTGACCATGCGATAGCAAAAGGTGTCAGGCCAGTGAAAGATATCGCCCTCCGCAACGCTATAGCTCTTGCCCCGCTTATAGAGCACAATCCAGTCGTTCTGCTCCATGCGGGTAATCATCCACAGGTCGAACCCCAGGCGCTCCTGCAGCAGCACCAGGATCTCCTTGGCGACGTTATCGAAGTTGGGTAGCGCCTGCATATTCAGCATGGGAATGCCTCTGCAACGTCTGATCGCACTTTGAGGACTGACACAATATGAATACGTGAACCCAGCTGCTTAGGGCCACGGCAGCTAGCGTAGAGTTTGACGCATAGGGACCACCGGGCATAGGGCCGGGGCATGTAAAGGGGGCACAATGGGTGGGGCGCACAGATGCCTCTATAGTAGATCGCCCGTCCCCTCTTCTTTCAGGATAGCTGCCGCTAATCGGGTCAATCTTCACGGAATCGGACTATGGACTTATGACAAAGCGAAGCAAATTAATACTTCAGCAAGAGCACACTATGAAAACCGCCTTGCTAAACTGCTGTTGAAGAATATGAGGGATCCTCCTTACGGACTCGGCATGACACAAGTAACGCATTTGGCCCATCCCAGCATTCTGCTGGTTGAGGACAACAGCAACGATGCCATGTTGCTCCAGGAGGCCTTCAAAGCAGCAAATTTCACCAACCCGCTGCGGATCATTCCAACGGGAGACGAGGCGGCAAAATTTCTCTCTGGAGCTGAGGAGTACAGCGATCGCAAGCAGTACCCCTTGCCCATTCTGATTTTTTTGGACTTGACGCTGTATCGCGGCAGTGGTTTAGAATTGCTGAGGTGGCTTCGCCAGCAGCCTAAGATCAACCGAATCCCCGTGATTGTCTTAACCGCTTCTGAGCAGCCCGAAGACGTCAAGAAAGCCTACTCCCTAGGGGCTAATTCCTACATGGTTAAGCCCACCGGTCAAAAGGCACTTGTCCGCATGGTGGAGGCGAGCAAGCGCTACTGGCTGACCCTGAACGTCTATCCTCCTGTTTCTCCTTTTCCGCTGCGATTTTAAATGGCTTCGGCAGACCTGCCCTCCCTCCCCGACAATTCCGCTGAAGCAGATGATTCCGCTAAAGCAGATAATGACTGGCTAGAGATCGGTCGCATCGTTGCCCCCCAAGGTCTGCGGGGAGAAGTGCGGGTATATCCCAGCAGCGACTTCCCCGAGCGCTTCACGACGCCCGGTCCTCGCTGGCTGCAGCGATCGCCCCGAGCGGAACCGGTGCCTGTCGACCTACTGCGGGGGCGATTTGTCCCCAAGAAGGGGCTTTATGTCATTCAGCTAGCGCAGAGTGCCAGCCGTGAGAGTGCTGAGGCCTTGCGCAATGCGCTACTGCTGGTGCCCAGCAGCGATCGCCCTCAGCTGGAGGAGGGGGAGTACCACGTGTCAGACTTGGTAGGACTACCGGTGTACTACCCAGGGGCGAGTCAGCCGATGGGCACCGTCATTGATATTCGAGCGGCGGGTAACGACATCCTAGAGGTTACCCTGCTACCCCAGGCTGGCAGTATCGTCGGCGGTCGCAGCGTCTTGATTCCTTTTGTCGAAGCTATTGTCCCCGTTGTGGACCTAGAGCAAGGCAGAATCGAGATTACCCCTCCTGCTGGTCTATTGGACTTAAGCTAAGCTTTCCACCGCGGTGTGGGTAGCCACATGCCGCATTGTCAACGACGTGGCCAGGGTTTTGTAGCTAGCGGGATGACCCGCAAAATAGCCTGATAGATAGTACCGCGGCGGTTCGTAGTGATGCTCAGCGGTAAAGGGGGCAAGAAACTTGTCGCTGACGAGGTCATTTCTCACAAAAAATGCGTTGACGCCAGAGATGTTGCACCCCACCAGGCAGTAGCCCTTTTGGGCCAGAGCTGCCTCAAAAAACTTCAGTGATGCGCCGAAGCAGTCGTCTTTCCGCCAGGTGTGGGCCTCGTCGTAGTCCATACAGTACAAAATAGGCGGCGTAAATTTTGCGTTGTACTCAACCACAATCACCCGGGGGCTAACGCAGGCGATCGCGTTCAAAATATGATAGTCATTACCGTCGACATCGACCGATAATAAATCAACCTCATCTGCAGAAATACTGGCGCTAATCAGCGCATTAATATTATCAACTGTAATAAATGAATGGGAAATCTGAAGGCGCTGGCTAGCAATAATTTTAGAAAAATGTTTATTAATGGCGTTGACGGAGCGGGTAGAGGCGTCAATCCATAGCCCGCTCCAATCCTCAAACAGCAAGGCCAGAGTATTGTTCTCAAGGCCATTGCCGATCCCGAACTCGACAAAAATTCGATTGGTGGTGCCAATTCGGTTAAAGATTTCTCGAATAATACCGTCCTCGTCGCTTTGAGAGTAAACCCTGTCGCCAAACGGCATTAGGCTTTTGGGGTCGGTGTAGCGATCGCTAGCCCGCAGGCGATCAATTTCTTGAAGAATCGGTAGGTGGGCGAGTCGCTCTTTGACAACTACCTCATAGGCCTGCTCTTGGGCAGCAAAGTCAGTAGACTGCTTAAGATTATGGAGTGGCATAGGCTTACTCTCTATCGTGGTCAGCGTTGAAGCCGCCCTCCCAGGCTCTGTTGGCGCATCTGAGTCTAAGTCAGCATCTGCCTAGGGGAGGGCTCCTTCAAGCTTGGGTTTAGCGTAAACCAAACCCGTCCACGATTCCAGCCGCTACACCGAATCCGCCATGCGGGGGTTCCAGCGGGAGCGACTCTCCTCAATATGCATGTTGGCGGCATCCTTTTTCAGGTGGCGGGGGCTGCTCTCAAAGGACAACGACGAGGGGAGCTCATCCGCCCCATAGGCTGAGCGGATGAAAGCCTCTACTGCTTTATAGGAGGGGCTATCCGCTGTTGCTGACGTCAGCCCCTTGCGCAGGGCCGCAGAAAAGAGGCCCGTCCCATCATCAAAGAACCGCTCGGTGGTTGCCCCGTACTCCCCATAGGGGTAAAA
This sequence comes from Cyanobacteria bacterium P01_A01_bin.135, assembly GCA_039814955.1. Taxonomy (GTDB): domain Bacteria; phylum Cyanobacteriota; class Cyanobacteriia; order CAKZMO01; family CAKZMO01; genus JBCCAG01. The sequence goes on along the minus strand of JBCCAG010000051.1, from coordinate 5,177 downwards.
CGCCAAATCCTCCGGGGCCTTGGCCGCTACCCAGGAGACATAGGCCCAGTACTCGCTAAAGGTGCCAAACTCATTGGCTGAGCGCATCATCAACCGCAGCCAGCTATCATCTGACTTAAAGTATTGGCCGACCTGGCGCTTAAAAGAGTCTAGATGGGCTTGCTTAAACCACATGTGGTGAGGAATGAAGGTCCCCTCCGCATCGGTGAAGGGCTCTACCTCCAGCACCGTGCGAATCCAGTGGGCCCAGGTAGAGACGATCTTGGGGTTACCCCACTGATTATGCTGCAGTAGAGCAAAGGCATGCTCCTCTCCGTTCGGTGTGGGACGGAGCAGGGGCCAGGTGTCAACTGGCAGCAAGTCACTGTCCCAGACGACGTACCACTCGCTTAAGCCCGGAATCCCTTCCGGTGCGCCCAGCTTCAGCAACTGCTGATAGAACCAGCCTGGATTGTACAGTGACTCTCCCATATCTAGCTCAGCGCAGATTTCATCTTTCGACAGTCCGCAGGTGGCGACAAAGAAGGAATCTTCAGGGTGGATGTGCAGCGCTGGTGCTTGCCAAGCTTTAGCCTGCTGCTGCAGTGCCGAAACCTGGGAGTCTGGGGTAACGATGTGGATTGCCCGGGGTTGATAGTGGGTGACGAGCCCTTCCATCACCGCCCGGGTATTCCAGCGAGGGCGATACAGCGGAATAACGATGTCGAATTGTGCCATGGTAAGTGGTGATTCAGCATTTGAAACTGAAGTTTTCTCAAGAAAAACTCCAGCTTCTAGATTGCATTGCTTAGCTAAGTGGCCGGCCACAAGTAAACGATATCAGGGGTCGCCCCGCCGAGGGGAACCCTCTGACAGCGTCGTTTTATGTCCTCTTACTTAACGAATAGGAGCAGGTCCGGCATAGCTAGGCCTGCTCCTACCAGCTAGCGCCTACACCCCCGACAGCGCTGCCGGCTCTTCGCGGTAGATGGGGGAATCTACTGCGATATGGGCAACCGTAGAGGGGTCCTCCAGCCCAACATCGTGGCAATGGGCATCGATACCTAAACCACCCCGGGGATAGGCTTTGCAGACTTCTTGATAGGCGTCAATGGCGGCGTACAGCTCTTCTTGGGAAAGCTCATTCAAGTAAGCGCACTGACCGATCTCGCCCATGGGCAGCGGCACCGCTAGGTTGCGGCCCCGCTTCTGGAAAATCTTCTCCTGGGAAGCCCATAGAGTCTCTTTTCGCAGCAGGATATCGTGCCACAGACTCAGCCCCAAAGAGCTGATCAGCGTCATGATCCGCTGGAAATCGCGATCGCCAATCCAGCCCATGCGGTGGCTGAGGAAAGCGCCAAAGCCCATGCCGATGGCAACCGCATGACCATGGAGCAGGCCGGCCTCAATTTCAAACCCAGGGGACCAGGTGTGGCCGTAGGCGTGGGGGCGGCACTGATGGGTTTCGTACATGTTGCCGTATTCCGCCGCCACGTAGCTGCGCAGCGCCCCGCCTAAAATTCGCTGGGACAGATCGACGATTTTTTCATCGGGCTCGCAGTCTACGGTACCAAAGCGGCTTGTGATCAGGGCGGGACCCGCCTCCTCTAGGTTGCGGAACAGCTCGGCGTCCTTGACAACCGCCATCTTCACGATTTCAATGATGCCGTGGCGGAGCCATCCCTCATGTAGGGTCTTGAAGAAGAACCGATCGGTGATGGAGAGAACCGGCGGGTGATAGGCCCCGAACAGGTTCTTGTAGCCAAAGCCGTCGCAGCAGGTGCGGGGCGAGGGCCCGGCGTCGATGCCTGCAACGATGGAGGTGGACAACATCACGTAAGGGGTGTTGCGGTGGTACAGCGCACAGGCAAGCCCCCCGGTATCGGCAAGCACACCGCCGCCAACAATCAGCACGGGCTCGTTTCGAGACACCCCTAGCCGTTTGAAGTCACCCAGCATTCGCTCCACGGTGTGGATGCCTTTATCCACTTCCATAGCGCGGTAAACCAGCTTTTGCAGCTCAATGTTGTGGTAGGCGAAATAATGCTCAAGCTGCTCGCCGTAGTAGGTCTCAACATTTTGGTCAACCAGACAAATGCAGCGGCCTAGCGGCGCATAAACGTTGCGCAACAAATGCTGGTTTGGCTCGAGAGAATGGTCAATCAATTTGACAGAAGCAAAGGTGCTGGTGCTGACCACAGCTTCAATCGTCTGATCATTGTCAGCGCTCACCACAAACCCTTGGCTTTCGCGGTAGCTAGAGGTGGGATAGACCGCATGGGGATTCTCCTCCACTAGCTGAACTACGAGGTCCCGGTAGAACTCACCCTCTGGGGTTTTTAGAAGGTGGTGAAGAAGCTTATCGCTGCCCAGGTGGGAAGAATACAGCCGCTCAGCAAACTGGGACCATGCTGCCCCCGCATCACTATCAAAAGCAGAAATCAACTCAGCGAGTAAATTGAAAAAGGTACTCAACGGGAAATTAAGACAACTTCGCAGCCTTCGGCAAGCGGACAAACCCGCCACCACATCCACTGAAGCAAACTCCGTCCCAAGATCATCAGAAAACGCGTTGTTGTTAACCAGCGCCAGCAGCAAGGTCTTAAGGTCTGTGCTGCAACAAATGGCTTCAACGGCGCGATCTAAGTCTTGGTGTAGCAAAGGCGCTTTATCGTAGGTGTCGATAAAAGCCTTAACCGCCGAGGTAGTCTTTGTCATTATTTGGTTCCGAGAAAATCTACGAAGGTGGCTTGGGCATTAGTTCCCACGCCAGCAACAAGAGTAACTTAACACGGCTGTAAGGATTTAGAAGAAATTTAGCAAAATCTCCTCATCACAACGAATGTGAGATAAACTGGAGTAACGCGATACAGTGCCAGTTTGTGATAAGCAACTGCTTTGCTGCTAGATTAACCCGTAAGTTTGGCCTGAGGCTCTTTGTCAATCAGGGTTTGGCACTCCCCTTTCACATTCTCTCCTGTTGTAGTCTCCAATACATTTCTTCAGGAGCTGTTACGAGTCGTTATGGAAGTCGCCGACAATTTTGGCCTGCTAGTTGTGGACGCCACCTACCCAACAAGTAGGGCGCCATCGTAGTTGGCCTGCTGTGTCGCTCAGTGAAAGCGGAGATTTGAGGTAAGCCAAGAAGGCTGAAAACTTGTCGTTCTGCTTGCTCACAAACCAAAACTGGATTAGGAAACTCCGCTCCCCAATCCGGATAAGATTTAGCAGCTCAAAACAAATTGAGTGCGGCCCGCCAAATCGAAAGGTAGAAATTTCCATCCCCCTGCTCCCGTAGAAGTTGAAAAGGAGAACCGTCATGGCCGATAAATGGACGCAGCCGCCAGCCCAGCTGCATTCCCACCACCGCATAAATGGCGATCCAGATCCGCAGCAGCAGCGTGTTCAAAGGTTGCTCAAGCCGAAAGGCGAGATAAGCGCAGCCGCGATAGAGATAGCGCACGCCGTAGATGCCACATAGCCCGAAAATTAGCACATGCAGCAGCAGCATGAACTGATAGTTTTGAGTGGTTAACGTAAAGAAAAAGGCAATGGGCGCCAGGCTTGCTAACAAAATTGTGGTAGTGCCAATGGTCATCACCATTAAGGTTACCGTTTGTAAAAATTTGAAGCTCTGCCCAAGCAGCACATTGAAGGTATAGAGCGAGGGAATGCAGATAATTGCTGTCAATAGGAACAAGATAGGTAGCTTGACCCCAGAAGCGATCGCCTGCAGCACACCGTTATACATCCCCATCACCACTCCATAAACCCCGGCCAAAATGGCGCTGAGCACGGACATTGAAAGAATAATGCGGGGCAACTCTCGCTGGGTAAAAATCTGCTCGAATAGGGCGGTTTGGGCCCGTAGCAGGTAATCCAAGAAGTAGATAGAGAGGTGCAGTAAATTGCTCTCCTCTAAGGCCTGCCGCAGCGATCGCATTTCCTCACGGGAATAGCTGAACCGGGGAGCTTGAGGAGGATGAGGGTGTTCTTTCGTCGAGGTTGACCCATCCTTGAGTTTGGGCGGTGGGGCCGGTGTCGCGGGCGGTCCCGCCTCCCCGACGACCTCAGGGATATCCTGAGGGTGTGATTCCGGCATTGGGTTATTTACCATGGCAACTCCGGCGCAGCTTGATCAAACTTCGGCTGAGATACGGCCAGCGCCACGAAGCGTTAGAGCACTATGGGGCGATCGCCAGCGTTGCCCAGTGCCCAGTGCCCAGTGCCCAGTGGCAAAAGCCCTGCTGACGGTACCAGCTGACTACCGAACCATACGCTGCCACACTCACCTCATCCGGAATCAGACAGCGCCGCCCCCCTGCTCCCACGCAACCCTCAACTCAGCAGGATAGCCGCCCTCACTTAACGTCCCCAGGGCGAATGCCCTTGAATCGCTGCTTCGCCTCCGCGAATGCTTCGGCCATCACCACCTGAATACGCTCCGGGTCGGGGGTCTTACCGCCTACAATATCTCCAAAGTAGACGCAGGCTCCCTCCCCCAGTGCCCAGGTATAGGCCGCGGCCCAAGAGGCGGCAATCACGCTACCCAGCCCCGGAATTAGCTTAATCAACTCCCGCCCCACCGTCTGGGCAAAGAACCCTCCGGCGATGGCGCTGACGATACTGCCCGCCTGTGATCGCGTCAGGGTTTGGCCATAGAGCTGGCCGATCAGCCCCACCATCGATACCTGCAGGGCGGTGAGCACCGGCATAGTAGCAAAGGGCAGCGGCACCGCCGCCAGGGTCGCTGCCATCACGCAAAACGGCATGATGTAGCGGCGACCGACGTTGCGGTACAGTTCCCCAATCTGCTCCCCTGCTCCCCCAGCTAGCAACTGAGCGATCGCCCGCGCCTCCGCCTCCGGCAGCAGCTCGGCCAACTGATCTCGAAGGGCCTCTAGCCCGTAGAACACAGGGCTGTAGCTGTCTTCCTCCAAGGTAAAGTCAATTAGCACAGCCCGGTCCCACAAGCCTTCTAAGGTGGCCTGGTGCTCGGCAAAGGCCCGCTGCACCGCCTCAAACTCAGGGGGGTAGGGCGGGTGGTCTGCATGGGGTGGGTACACCTCGTGCAGGCAGGTGACCGCCAGTAGACAGGGAATCGCCGGGTACTGTTTCCGCAGCCCGGCCACAATCTGACGCAGGGTTTCCGTGGCAAAGTCGGTGACCTTGACCGTCAACACAAAGATGCGGGCTCG
>JBCCAG010000188.1:0-6409 GCA_039814955.1 Cyanobacteria bacterium P01_A01_bin.135 | reverse complement strand
GGTCGTGGGCTGCGGCTGCGGCTGGAACTGGAACAGGGAGTAGACCACGTTGCGGCGGATGTCGGTCATCATATCCAAGAACAGCTCGTAGCCTTCGCTCTTGTACTCGATCAGCGGGTCCTTTTGGCCGTAGCCCCGCAGTCCCACCGACTCCCGCAGGGCGTCCATCCGCTGCAGGTGCTCCCGCCACAGGGTGTCGATCTGCTGCAGGATGAAGAAGCGCTCGGCCTGGCGCATGAACCCCGGCTTGATAGCCTCCACCTGGGCCTCCTTGAGGTCGTAGGCGATGCGCACCTGCTCATGCAGGAAGGTCTTCATCTCGCTCACCGTCAGGTTCTCGATGTGGGACGGCTCCATATCCGCCAGCAGGTAGACAAACTCCTTCACCTTGGCCACCAGCTTATCCAGCTGCCACTCTTCTGGCGGCAGCTCGGGGTTAACGTAGGCGTCCACGATGTCGTCCATGGTCTTTTCGGCGTACTTAATCACCTGCTCTTTCAGGTCTTGCCCTTCCAGAACCCGGCGACGCTCGGCGTAGATGGCGCGGCGCTGATTGTTCATCACCTCGTCATACTCGAACACCTGCTTGCGCATGTCGTAGTAGTAGGTCTCGACCTTCTTTTGCGCCCCCTCCAAGGAACGGGTCAAAAAGCCGGACTCGATGGGCATATCTTCCTCGACGCGGAAGGCGTTCATCAGCCCTGCCACGCGATCGCCCCCAAAAATTCGCAGCAGGTTGTCCTGCAAACTCAAGAAAAAGCGGGTGGAGCCCGGGTCTCCCTGGCGGCCCGCCCGCCCTCGCAGCTGGTTATCCACCCGGCGAGACTCGTGGCGCTCGGTGCCAATCACATGCAGCCCGCCCAGGTCGATGACCTCGTCGTGCTCGCTGTCGGTGAAGCTGTCGTAGGCCTCCCGAATCGCGTTGTAGGCCCCCCGCAGCTTCAGGATCACCGAGTCATCGGTGGGGGCTTTTTCCGCAGCGGTGGCCAGCTTGTCCTCAGCCTCTAGCTCCGGGAGCGATCGCTCCCCGTACTGCTTAACGGCGAAGTCCACTGCTTCCTTAAGCTGCTGTTCTAGCTCAGTTGAGAGATCCGTGGGGAAGATTTGCGGTGAGACCCGCCAGGTCTTCTCTTTTTTGCCGTCCCCGGTAAAGCCCTTGCTGGCCTTGCGGCGGCTGGCACCGGCCACCTTGGTGACCGCAAACTCGTCTTCCTCAGGCTGCACGATTCTGGGCATAAAGTACTCCCGCACCTTCAGCCGCGCCATATAGTCTGAGTTGCCCCCTAAAATAATGTCGGTGCCCCGGCCTGCCATGTTAGTGGCGATGGTCACCGCGCCAGAGCGGCCCGCCTGGGCCACAATTTCCGACTCCCGCTCCACGTTCTCAGGCTTAGCGTTCAGCAGGTTATGCTCTACGTTCAGCTCGCTCAAAAGCTGGGACAGTAGCTCCGACTTCTCCACACTGGTGGTACCCACCAGCACCGGGCGACCGTCGCGGTGCATGTCGGCACATTCCTGGGCCACCGCCGCCCACTTGGCATCCTCGGTTTTGTAAACCACGTCCGACAGGTCCGCCCGTCCGGTAGGCCGGTTTGTGGGGATGATGGTCACATCCAGGTTATAAATTTTGCCGAACTCCGCCTCTTCTGTTTTGGCGGTGCCCGTCATCCCGGCCAGCTTTGGGTAGAGCAAGAAGAAGTTCTGGTAGGTGATGGTGGCCATGGTCTGGGTTTCTGGCTGGATCTCCGCATGCTCCTTGGCCTCGATTGCCTGGTGCAACCCATCACTCCAGCGCCGCCCCGGCATCACCCGCCCGGTAAATTCATCCACAATCACCACTTCGCCGTTGCGGACGATGTAGTTGACGTCTTTAATGAATAACTCTTTAGCTTTGATAGCGTTGAAGACGTAGTGGGCCCAGGGATCCTTGGGGTCAAACAGGTCACTCACCCCCAAAATATTCTCGGCTTCGATGTAGCCCTCATCAGACAGCAGCACGTTGCGGGCCTTCTCATCCACCTCGTAGTGGCCCGACTCGTCTTCTTCATTTTCCTTGCGCTGCAGAGCGGCGGCCACTTGGGCAGCGCGCACGTACTTCTCGCTGGGGTTGTTGACCTGACCAGAAATAATCAGCGGCGTCCGGGCCTCGTCCACCAGCACCGAGTCCACCTCGTCGATAATGCAGTAATTGAAAGAACGCTGCACCACATCTTCGGCGGAAGTGGCCATGTTGTCCCGCAGATAGTCGAAGCCGAGCTCGCTGTTAGTGGCGTAGGTGATGTCGCAGTTGTAATTCTTGCGCCGCTCGGGTGGGCTCATGCCCTGCTGAATCAGCCCTACATTCAGGCCCAAAAAGCGGTGAACCTGTCCCATCCACTCGGCGTCCCGGCGGGCTAGGTAGTCGTTGACGGTGACCACATGGACGCCCTTGCCTTCTAGGGCATTTAGGTAGGCAGGCAGTGTGGACACCAGGGTCTTGCCTTCGCCGGTCTTCATCTCGGCGATCTGCCCCTCGTGGAGCACCATGCCGCCCACCAGCTGCACGTCGTAGTGACGCATCCCTAGCACCCGTCGGGCTGCTTCCCGCACCACTGCAAAGGCTTCAGGCAGCAGGTCATCTAGGGTCTCACCCTTCTCAATCCGCTGCCGAAATTCGTTGGTCTTTTCGGCCAATGCCTCATCGGATAGCGGCTTAATCTCTTCTTCTAAAAGATTGACCTCGACAACATCGGGCTGATATCGCTTCAGCTTTCGCGTGTTGGGATCACCAAGCAGCTTTTTTAGCATGACCAAAACGGGTAAATGTTAGGCGGACAGTGGGCTATAGGCCTGGTCTATTAGTGTAGCCCAGTTCTTAGTCTATCTTTGATTAGTCCCCTTGTTCGGTGATTACGGCGCATCGGCCCACTCGGGAGACAGCTGGCGGAAGTTGAAGACGGTTGCCTGGGGATGGCAAGTGACGCAGCCTCGCAGCCGCACCGGTTCGGTAAATTCTACTTTGGGGTGCAGGGCTTTGAAGTAGCGGGAATATTCCAGGCGATAGGGCGGCAGCTCCCCATCTTGGAGCGATCGCGAAAACTGCCGCAGGTACGGCCAAATTAGCTGTTGACTCAGGCCAGTGGGCGGTGAAATTTGCACCCCGTAGTGGCCTGGCTCCTGCAGCACCTGTTGCCAGGTCGCATCGGGCAAGAGGGCAGGGGGAATGGCGATATGGCAACTGGCGCAGGCTTCGATGTAGAGAGAGCGGCCCAACTGAAATTCAGGCGGGATGGGGTCGACAGTGCCCACTTGAGTTGTGTCTGCAGTGGCGTCTTGTCTGGCTGGGGCTGTTTGGGCGATCGCGCTTGCGTGAGTTCCTTGGGCGAGAACCAGGGCAAATCCTAAACATAGAGGAATCACCAAACTTGGGAATCGCCGCAACCGCTCAATCAACTGTGACATATGGATTCTAACCGTTAGACCGTAAATCTTTTGTGCTGGTTCTATGGGTACATCCTGGGAGGACATGGGGACATATCCCTACCCTGTTTTAACGTTTGCCCATGTCCAACCAAAACGCAACCGGGTCAACCCAAATTTAGAACCCCCCGGTAGGGACACGGCACCGACGTGTCCAACCAAACTGTAACCGGGTAACCCGGCGTGCCCGAGATCGTACGGGTGGGGTGATAATTGGTTGAGGACATGAGGACATGTCCCTACGGCAACGTCTCGGATTACCCGCCACCCGCCAGCGCCGCCCCAATCGCATCGACTACCCGCTTCACCGGCACCACATCCAAAGATAACCCTGAGGGCACCGTCATCGCCGGAACAATCGCTCGCCGAAAACCCAGCTTGTCCGCCTCCTTGAGTCGCAGCTCCATCTGAGACACCGGGCGCACCTGGCCCCCCAGCCCCACTTCACCAATCAGCACCGTCTGGGGATCTACAACGCGATCGCGGAAGCTCGCCGCCACCGCCACCGCTACCCCCAAATCTGCAGCGGGCTCCCCCACATTTAGGCCCCCAGAAGAGGCCACATAGGCATCCAGCTTGGATAAGGGAATGCCCACCCGCTTTTCCAACACCGCCAGAATCTGCAGCAGCCGGTTGTACTCGATGCCGGTGGTGGCCCGCCGGGGGGAAGCGTAGCTGGTGGGGCTCACCAGAGCCTGTAGCTCGACCAGCAGGGGTCGGGTCCCCTCGCAGGCAACGATGGTGGCGGTGCCGGGGGAAGTCTCGTCGCTGTTGCTGAGAAACAGGGCCGAGGGGTTGCTCACCTCGGTGAGGCCGCTGTCCGCCATTTCAAAAATGCCCAGCTCGTGGGTAGCCCCGAACCGGTTTTTTACCGAGCGCAGCAGCCGGTGGCTGGCGAAGCGATCGCCCTCAAAATACAGCACCGTGTCTACTAAGTGCTCCAGCACTTTGGGTCCCGCGATCGCCCCCTCCTTGGTCACATGGCCCACGATCAGCAGGGTGATGTTCTCCCGCTTCGCCAGCCGCATCAGGGCCGAGGTGCATTCGCGCACCTGGGATACGGAGCCGGGGGCTGAGGTGAGCTCAGAAAAGTACAGGGCCTGAATGCTGTCGATGACGGCGATGGGGGGGCGCAGGGTCTCTAGCTCCGCCAGCACCGCATCCAGGTCAGTTTCCGGCAGCAGGTACAGGTCTGGCGCGGCCAGGGTGGCGCGGGGCGCGGCAGAGTCGTCCCCGTTTTCATTGCGTTTGCGTTTACGGCCTCCCTTACCTCGCCCCCCTTGCTCCTCTAGCAGCGCCACCCCCAGCCGCTGCCAGCGCAGCTTCACCTGCTGGCTGGATTCCTCGGCGCAGACGTACAGAATCGGGTACTCCCCCGACAGTCGCCCCGCCACCTGCAGCAGCAGCGTCGACTTGCCAATGCCAGGGTCCCCCCCCACCAGCACCAAAGACCCCGATACAATGCCGCCCCCCAACACCCGGTCTAGCTCCGGGTAACCGGACGGGAAGCGAGCCCTCGCTCCCTCAGCCACCGACTGCAAGGGCTGCGATCGCAGGGGCTGGGGGGCAATGTTTACGGTAGCCGTGCTTTTACTTCCTGCCTTGGAAGATTTAGAGCTCAGTCCCCGCCGCACCGATTCCTTTTGGCTGGCGGCGGGGGCGGCTTCTTCTACCAAGGAATTCCAGCTCCCGCAAAACGGGCATTTCCCGAAGTACTGGGTTGTGGTAGCGCCACATTCTTGGCAAACGTACTGCGATCGCCCCTTGGGCATACTGCTCGGTCCTCCACCTTTAAAGTCTCATTGAGAAAGTCTTGTCTAGGGCAATCTTGCTTGGGTGTAAGGTTTAATTCGCCAGACCTACCATCCATTGCACAATATCAATTTTCAACAAGAAATGTTACAGGTGTTCTTGACGGTTTGCCTTTGCGGACGTCCCTAAAACAAAGCTTAAGAAACTCTGTGATGTAGCTCTAGAAGGGCATCTAGCATAGTAAAACTACTGGCGTGTAGTCCTACCTTAATGATAGGGTACAAAGAATTATATAGTCAGCGATTGGTCAAGATCTCACTGGTCTAAGCGCCGATATTGCCCTGGGAAATTCCATTTCTCTGGCAAGACAGGGCTCAGGCCAGTGGTTCAACCACCTAGGAGCTGGCTAGAAATTGAACTGATAGCTTTGATAGTTTGAGTTGATGGAGCAATAAGACCCTTGGAAAACAATAAGGAAAAGATCCTGGTCGTTGACGACGAAGCCAGCATTCGCCGCATCCTAGAAACTCGACTATCTATGATTGGCTACGACGTTGTGACCGCCGCTGACGGGGAAGAGGCCCTGGGCACCTTCCGCCACACCGAGCCAGATTTGGTTGTCCTAGACGTAATGATGCCGAAGCTAGACGGCTACGGCGTCTGCCAGGAACTGCGCAAAGAGTCGGATGTGCCCATTATCATGCTGACGGCGCTGGGAGATGTGGCCGACCGGATTACGGGTTTAGAGCTAGGAGCCGACGACTATGTGGTCAAGCCCTTCTCCCCTAAAGAGCTAGAGGCACGCATCCGCTCGGTGCTGCGGCGAGTAGACAAAGCTGGGAACACCGGCATTCCTAGCTCCGGCATTATTCAGGTGAACGCGCTGCGCATTGACACTAACAAGCGCCAGGTCTACAAGGGCAACGAGCGGATTCGGCTCACCGGCATGGAGTTCAGCCTCCTGGAGCTATTGGTAGGCCGCTCTGGGGAGCCCTTTTCCCGCTCTGAGATTCTGCAGGAGGTGTGGGGCTATACGCCGGAGCGCCATGTGGATACCCGGGTGGTGGATGTCCATATCTCTCGGCTGCGGGCCAAACTGGAAGAAGACCCCAGCAATCCGGAGCTGATTCTAACGGCTCGGGGGACCGGCTACCTGTTTCAGCGCATTGTGGAGCCTGGGGAGGAAGCCTAAGCACCC
>JBCCAG010000326.1:0-4894 GCA_039814955.1 Cyanobacteria bacterium P01_A01_bin.135 | reverse complement strand
CGGGTGCGGTTCTGAAAGACGGGGTTGTTGTTGGCGTCATAAATACGGCCAAACACGTCTGCGTTGAGTACGGGCTTGCCAGTGGAATTTTTCGCTTTGCCAAACACCAAGTAGCAGTCTGCCTCAGCAACGCTGCCAGCGACCACCATTCCCGACGCAAGCTCCGGCGGGCAGTCTTTGTATGACACATCAAATAGGTCTACTTGGGTGAGCGCTTCAGCAGCCGGTGTCCACAGACAACTCAGCGCCCAGAGGCAGCTCGCGATCAGGCCAGAGAGAAGGGTCCGCTGTAGCCGGCGGGTGATAGGCTCATACATAGGTTTAGAAGTCATTTGGGCGATAACGGAGGTCGTCAGATTGCTCCCCCCTTAGCTTACCGCGATCGCTCCGCCTCAACGGCCTGAAAAACGCTGTAGACTATAAGGCTATCAGGTCATCCGACCCTACGCCCATGAGCCAATTCGAGATCGACGCCTTACTCCAGGCCGCATTCGAACGATGCCAACAGTTGGGCCATGCCCTGACGGAAGCCCAGCAGCAGACCCTCTGCGAAGTGCTCTTGCGGCGGGCGGACGCGGACACCAACGGCGACGATCCGCTAGATGAGCTGACAGCCGTTGAACTGCAGCAGTTTTTGGCCTATGTGCAGTCAACCCGCCAGCGCGGCCTATCCTGGAAAACCCGGTTGCTTAACGACTGGCTGGGCGGGCAAGACTCTGGCCCAGTGCAGTTTATCCGCGATCGCTATGGTGTTGGCTGGCTGGACCGGGTACAGCCTTGGCACCTTGCCCCGCACCTCGATCGCAGCGACTCTCCCCTGCGGGTGGGCGATCGCATTGAGGTTTCCAACGGGCTATGGGAATGGGTGCAAGAGCAGGGCCCCTGCCGCCGAGAATGGGTGACCTGCCAGGTAGTCAGCTTGTCTGAGGCAGCGGCGGGGGGCAGCGCCGTGGTGCGGTTTACCAATGGCATGGAGTACGAAATTCAAGGCATTTACGATTGGAATCGCTATCAGTGGCGGCGGCAGCGAGCCACTGAGTAGGCAGCCACGACAATCGTTGCTCATGCCTGTGGATAATGCGGGATGGCGAATCGTACCCGCCCGGCAAAATCGCCTGCTAATGAGAATTAGTACTTCCTGACTTGGATCAGCTTTGGATTCAGCTATTGACGTAACGCTGACACCAGCGCCACAGCCGTCCTGGCCAAACCCAGCTTAATATTTTTGCTTAATACGAATGGCTTGCATTAGAATGCTTTTGACAGTTGTTATCAATAAAAGAAACCAGACAAACATGAACCGACAAACATGGGCGGCGATCGCCGCCGGGATAGCTCTAATGGGTGTAGCAGGCTGTAGCAGCGAGCCTCAGTCAGTGAGTGAGGGGGGGCAAGATACCCAAGATACCAGCGACGCCAGCGAGGAGCAGGTGGTCAACCTTTACTCAGCCCGCCACTACGACACCGACAATGCCCTCTACGATAGCTTCACAGAGCAGACGGGGATTGAGATCAACCTAATTGAAGGGGAGTCGGACGAGCTGCTGGAGCGGATTGTCAGCGAGGGAGACAATAGCCCGGCAGATGTGTTCATCACAGTGGATGCGGGTCGGCTGTGGCGGGCTGAGGAAGCGGGCATCCTGCAGCCTGTAGAATCAGATGTGCTAGAGGGAAGCGTCCCAGAAAACCTGCGGCACCCTGACGGCCTCTGGTTTGGCTTGACCCAGCGAGCCCGGGTGCTAGTCTACAACCCCGAGACGGTTGACCCTGCGGAGCTGTCTTCCTATGAGGCCCTGGCTGACCCTGAGTGGGAAGGTCGCGTCTGTATTCGCAGCTCCGACAATATCTACAACCAGTCGCTGCTGGGCTCTTTGGTTGAAACCGCCGGCCCCGAAGCCACTGAGGATTGGGCCAAGGGCATCGTTGAGAACTTAGCCCGGGAGCCAGAGGGCGGCGACACCGACCAAATTAAGGCGGTGGCGGCAGGCCAGTGCGATGTGGCGGTGGCTAACCACTACTACTGGGCGCGCCTCGCTAAGTCAGAAGACTCGCAGGACCAGGCGATCGCCGAACAGACGGCGGTGTTTTTCCCTAACCAAGAGGGACGCGGTACCCATGTGAACATCAGCGGTGCGGGTGTCGTCGCCAGCGCCCCCAACCCCGACAACGCGGTAGCCTTTTTAGAATTCCTGGTCAGCCCTGAGGCCCAGGAGGTATTTGCGGAGGGCAACAACGAGTATCCGGTGGTGGAAGACGTCGAAATTGATCCAGTAATCGCCGAATTGGGCGACTTTAAGAGAGATGAAGTCAACGTTGCCGCCTATGGGCGCAACAACCCTGAGGTCGTCCAGATCGTCGACCGCGCGGGCTGGAAGTAGTTTTACTTAGCTGGGGCCCGTTACTGGGCCCAACAAGGGCCTAGCGCGTCTTGCGCTGCATCTGCCAGCTCAGCAGCATGACTGGCAGAATGCCCACCAACACGATGGCTAGGGCCGGGGCAGCGGCCTCGGCCAGCCGCTCATCAGAGGCCAGCCGGTAGACCTGGACCGCCAGGGTATCGAAGTTGAAGGGACGGATGATCAAGGTGGCGGGCAGCTCCTTCATCACGTCCACAAAGATTAGGATGGCCGCGGTCAATAACCCCGGCGTCATGATGGGGGCATGGACGCGGCGCAGGGTCTGAGACGGGGTGTAGCCCAAGGAGCGGGAGGCGTCATCCAGGCTGGGCTTAATGCGGGTTAAGCTGGTGTCCACCGTGTTAAAGCCCACCGCCAAAAACCGCACCAGGTAAGCAAATACTAGAGCCGCAGCGGTACCGCTCAGCAGCAGCCCCGTGGAGATGCCAAACAGCTGCCGCATCCAGGCATCGATAGCGTTGTCGAGTCGGGCAACCGGAATTAGGATGCCCACGGCAATCACTGCGCCGGGAAAGGCGTAGCCCAGCGCCGCCATCTGCACGGCTGTGTTCATTACTGTGCCAGGCTGGAGGCGGCGCCCGTAGGCCATCACCAGGGCCAGCAGCACCCCGACCAGGGCGGTCACTCCCGCCAGAATTAGGCTGTTGCGGGCGTAGACCCAAAAGCTATCCACAAAGTCACGGGTGGTGCGGGCGGTCATGGAGAGCAGTACCCCCGCAGGGATAGCAAACCCCAGGGCAACGGGTAGCCCGCACGCCAGCCATGCCGCCGCTTGCTGTAGGCCCTGCAGCCGGTAACCCACCACCGGCTTATCCGTTCCCGTTCTGTAGTAGCGCCCTTGGCGGCGAGACCACTGCTCTAGTACCACTAGCACCGCAATGAACAGCAGCAGCACCGAGGAGAGCTGCGATGCCGCTACCCGCTCCCCCATGCCGAACCAGGTGCGGTAGATACCGGTGGTAAAGGTATTGATGCCGAAATACTGCACTGTGCCAAAATCGCTCAGGGTCTCCATCAGCGCTAGGGACATGCCGGCAGCGATCGCCGGACGCGCCAGGGGCAGGGCCACCCGCCAAAAGCTCTGCCAAGGACCACAGCCTAGGGAGCGGCTCGCTTCCAGCACACAGCGGGACTGCTCGCGAAAGGCCACCCGCGCCAGCAAGTAGACATAGGGGTAGAGAACCAGGGAAAACATGAGCACTGCCCCTCCCAAGGAGCGCACCGAGGGAAACCAATAGTCCGTCACCCGCTGCCAGCCAAACAGCGATCGCAGCCCGGTCTGCACAGGGCCGTAGTATTCCAGCAGGTCGGTGTAGACGTAGGCCAAGAGGTAGGCCGGGGCCGCCAAGGGCAATAGCAAAGCCCATTCCGCTACCCGCCGCCCCGGGAACTGGCAGATACTCACCAGCCAAGCCGTACTTACTCCCAGCAGCACTACCCCAGCCCCCACCCCCACCATCAGGGCCAGGGAATTGAGCACGTAGGTGGGCAACACCGTCGTGGCCAAATGGGACCAGATCTCCCCCGAGTCGGCCCACAGGCTGCTGAGCACTACCGCAATCGGCGTCACAATCAGCAGGGCGATCGCTAAGACCAGTAGGGACCAGGGAGTAACTTTGCGGCGCACCGAGGTGCGGGAGCGACGGATTAAGGAGACGAGAACCATGACAGCCTAACAGCTCAGATAGGATAAGCTTATTGAAAACCACTTGCAAGGGCTACGACTAGTCTAGTCACTTCTTTGCGATGCTGTCTGCTCTCTACCGCATCTTCGCATGACCCAATCTCCACTGCTGGCCCTTGACGCGATTGACCACACCTACACTGAAGACCAGCTCATCCTCAAAAGCATTAGCTTTGGGGTTGAGCAGGGGGAACTACTGGGTATCTTGGGGCCGTCGGGCTGCGGTAAGACAACGCTGCTGCGGCTGATTGCTGGATTTGAGCGGCCAAGCCAGGGGCGGATTCAGCTCGCCAATCGCGTCGTCTGTGGGCGGCGGGCCTGGATTCCCGCAGAGCAGCGGCAGGTAGGGATGGTGTTCCAAGACTATGCGCTGTTTCCGCACCTGAGCGTCGCGAAAAATATTGCCTTCGGCCTGCGCCAGCCCGCCGCCGCCACCCGGCAGCGGGTAGCCGAAGTCCTGAACCTAGTTGACCTAGCCGGGCTGGAGGATCGCTATCCCCATCAGCTCTCGGGAGGGCAGCAGCAGCGGGTAGCGCTGGCCCGTGCCCTCGCCCCGGCCCCCAAGCTGATTCTGCTTGATGAACCCCTCAGCAATCTGGACGTGCAGGTGCGGGTCCAGCTCCGCTACGATTTGCGGGACATCCTCAAGCGGGCCCATACCGCTGGTCTGCTAGTCACCCACGACCAGGAAGAGGCGCTTTCCATCTGCGATCGCATTGTGGTGATGCGCCAGGGCTATGTGGAGCAGATTGATACCCCCGAAGGCATCTATAAACAGCCGCGATCGCGGTTT
>JBCCAG010000508.1:0-3668 GCA_039814955.1 Cyanobacteria bacterium P01_A01_bin.135 | reverse complement strand
CTCTATTGGCTAGCGCCAGTGGCTGTATCCTCTAGCTACGCTGGGCAGGCATCGCGTTGGCAAACTAGTCGCGCTGACAAACTAACAGGGTGTTTTCTATTGCATCAGGAGCGTCCCCATGTCCCGGTTACCTCAAAACCTTTTGAAGCCCAATCCGTTTACCACCTACCGCGACCCCCATACCGGACGGTGGGTGGTAGTTCGAGAACAGCCTGCCTACTTTAGCCAGGCTGTGGCGAAGCCGCCTTCCACCCTGCCGGTGAAGGCATTTCCCGCCAGCCGAGTCAGCCCTGTGCCCCTTGGTGTGCCTTACAGCACGGACTAAACTGGGGCTAGCGTTTAGCAATAGGAATGCTTGTGGTACCCGAAATTCCCAGGGACATCTCATTTCAAGCGGCAATTGAGGTGGCGCAGCAGATTATCGAGGCGACAGCCCACCGAGAGAACAGTCAGGCGGCTGAAGCGTTGTCTGCCGACATTGCGCAGGCAGTTTCAGCGCTACTGCAGCAAACGGCGGGGGCGCGCGGGTTCTTTGTTGCCTACCTCACGGGAGATCAGGCGGTTTCAGGCTCCCCCCACTCCGCTATTCTCTCTGGTCTGAGGCAATCGCCCCAGCAGAGCGTGGACATGCTCACCAAGAACCTGGCCATGTCCACGGCGATGGCTCTGGCCCATGACCGCCAAAGTAACGGTGAGATGGCCCAGCAATCTTTGCATGTACAGTCACGGACCATGGCGATCATTGAAGCGCTGCCGCTTCCAGAACTTGCCCAGGCGCTGCAGCAGCTCCAGGCTGCCGCTTCCGCAGATGGTGATCTTGAGGACAATCCCTATGGCCCCTTTTTGGCGCGCTGGAATTACGACGCTGAGCAGCGGCAGCATATCTCTGCCGCTGCCGCCGCTGCCCTGGCAAAGCTAGGTGTAGGCTGAGCCATGCATCGTGACGTTCACCCCCCTATGTCAGCCGCTCCTTAAGAAAATAGGTCTCCACATCCCCCAAGCCCTGGACCACAATCACCCCCCGGGGCTCCAGCAAAAACGCGTCTTTGAGCTGCTCATACACAGGCAGCGGCACCTGGATCTTGCCGGGTAAGCTGGTTTCTTCCATCCGGCTCGCCAGGTTTACCGTGTGGCCCCACAGGTCATAGGCAAACTTAGAGGTGCCGATCACCCCAGCGGTGACCGACCCCGCATTGATGCCAATGCGCAACTGAAACGGATTACCGTCTGGTTGAATGAAGTGCTGAATCGCCGCCTGCATATCTAGGGCAAAGCTGGCGATCGCCGGTAGATGGTCTTCCCGGGCTAGGGGCACCCCCGCCGCCACCATGTAGGCGTCGCCGATGGTCTTGATCTTCTCCAGCTTGTGGTTTTCCACCAGTTGATCAAAAGTCGAAAAGATTTTATTAAGCATCTGCACCAGCTCTTCCGGCGTCAGATAGGTCGAGACCTCAGTAAAATTAACCAAGTCCGCAAACAGAACGCTGACCTGATCAGAGTTCTCAGCAATGGTGTGGGTGCCGGCTTTGAGCCGCTGGGCGATGGTTTGAGGCAGCATGTTGATCAGCAGCCGCTCTGACTGGAAGCGCTGCCGCCGAATCTCCAGCTCAATTTGTCGCCGCTCGGTGATGTCTTGAACCGTGCCTTCATAGAAGCAGAGTTCACCATCGTCATCCTTAACGGCGCGAATCGTCTCGTTGATCCAGATTTTGCTGCCGTCTTTGCGGTAGATCTCTGACTCAGCGTTGGCAATTTCACCATAGCGCCGCAGATAGGCGGCGAGCTCGTACCGCCGCTTAGAGTGAACGTAGAACTGGTGATCAATATCGGTGATCGTCGCCATAAACTCCCTTGGGGAGTCATAGCCGCAGATCTCCGCCATCGCTGGGTTGGCGGCCACGTAATGGCCATCGGCCGTGAGCTGAAAGATGCCTTCGCTGGCGTTCTCAAACAGGCTGCGGTACTTCGCCTCCGCCTGCCGCAGGTTCGCCTCAACCCGCTCACGCTGCTGAATCTCCACCTGCAGCTGCATATTGCGCACTTGCAGTTCCTGGGTCTGGTGGGCGAGCTGCTGCTGCATTAAATGCAGCCGAATTTGAGTACTAACTCGCGCCAGCACTTCATCGGCATGAAACGGCTTAGTGATGTAGTCAACCCCCCCGGTCTCAAACGCCCGCACCTTGCTGGCAGTCTCATCTAGGGCGCTCAAAAAAATGACGGGGATCGCCCGGGTCTTGGGATTAGCCTTTAGCTGCTGACAGACGGCAAATCCATCCATCACCGGCATGTTGATGTCTAGCAACACTAAATCCGGCGGCGACAGGGACGCGGTTTGGATCGCTAGCTGACCGCTGACCGCCTTGCGCACCCGGTAACCCTCAGACTCTAGGATCTTAGCTAAGACCTGAATATTGTCTGGGACGTCATCCACAATCAGAATCGTTCCAAACGAATACGTCGAACTAGTTGACGAATCAGCAGAGGCATTCATGATAGGCATTGCGACGTGGGCGTTGTAACCAAAAGCAGAGAATGGTGGAATGACGTAGGAGTAGAGCAGAACCAGCCGCTGAAACAACGCAATCGGGGTCTGCCCGGCAAAATACGGGGCTTGACATAGCTGGTTACAAGCCGTCTGCTGACCCCTCCGGTTAATCTGACGGTTAATCTGGCGAAATCATGGACAGGCTTAGGAGTGCTAGGTACTCGTGACGATTAGGCGACCTTACGGGGCAACAGGGGAAGTGGGTGACAGCGCCGCTAGCGCTTCTGCCGTGACGGCGATGATAGGTTCGAAGTCAAAACAGGCCACATAACGCTGCAGCGTTGCGCGGAGTGCTGTCCGCTCTGATGGAATTTGAGCGAGCAGATTAGCGATCTGGTGATCATCACAGTGGCAGGCCGCTTCATGGAGCGTCGATAGCCAAGATGGGGGCATGGCCGTAAGGGCCTCTACCTGCAGCGATTGGTCGGCCTCGAAGGGCTGCTCAGCTACAGGATTGGTGGCTTTGTAAATGTAAGTGACGCCGAGCCAAGAGGACAGCTGCCCCAACAGGGTAGATTCCCGCACGGGCTTGCATAAGAAGCCGTCACACCCCGCCTCTGCCGCCGCGTTCCGAACGCTCTCCATAGTGTTGGCAGTCAGCGCTAGAATCCGAGGCCGTAGACCGCTCAAGTCTGCTGGATCTGCTTCTCCCCGGTGCTCCACGGTCTCAGCTAGCCGCTTGATCTGGCGCGTCGCTTCGTAGCCGTCCATCACCGGCATTATCAGATCCATCAAAATCAGGTGAGGATGCCACCGCCGGTAAGCGGCGATCGCGCTTTGGCCATTGTTCGCGGTCTGCACCTCAAAGCCCACATTTTCCAGTAGCCGCGTCAACAGGTGCCGGCTTTCTGGTAGGTCATCCACCACGAGAATTCTGGGCGGCACCTGCTCCGGAGCCAGTAGGGCAATGGTTTGCTGACTAGCGGCCTCTGCAATGTAGACGGCCTCTGCTGTACCCACCGGCAGATTCACCGTAAAGGTTGACCCCTGCTGCGGAACGCTCTCTAGGCCAATATTGCCCGCCATCAGCTCGACGAACTGGCGGCTAATCGTCAGCCCCAATCCCGTCCCCCCGACAAGGCTGTGGTGCTCACCGGCTTGCTCAAAGGCGTTGAAAATAGTT
>JBCCAG010000680.1:0-2695 GCA_039814955.1 Cyanobacteria bacterium P01_A01_bin.135 | reverse complement strand
TAGCGCTCCAGCTTCCGCGACCCCACACCCGGTACCTGGGCAAAGGCATCCAGGGTAGTGGGCCTAGTCTGGGCCATCACCCTCAAGCTAGAGTCGGCGAACACCACATAGGGCGGCACCGACTGCGCGTCCGCCAGCCGCTTGCGCAGGGCTCGCAGCCGCTGGAATAGCTCCTCCGCTTCCTCCGGTATCGCTCTCTCCTTAGTGGCGATCGCCTCCACCTTGGGCAGGGCCACCTCCACCTGGCGCTGCTTGCGCAGTACCTCCCAGCTCAAGGCGTTGAGCCGTAGTACCGGGTAGCCGTCGGTGGTTTCATCCACTAATCTCTGGTGCAGCAGGGCGCGGCAGAGGGTACGCCAGGCGTCCACTGAGCGATCGCGGCCAATGCCGTAGGTGGAGAGCTGGTGGTGGCCGTTTTGAATCACCTTTTGCTTTTTAGAACCCCGCAGCACATCGATGATGTGGGCCATGCCAAACCGCTCCCGGCAGCGGGCCACGCAGGAGAGGAACTTTTGCGCTTCAATCGTCCAGTCCTCGGTGGGGATGGGGTTCAAGCAGTTGTCGCAGTTGCCGCAGTTGCCCCCAAACTCCTCCCCAAAATAGGCTAGCTGAATGGTGCGGCGGCAGACAGTCCCCTCTGCGTAGTCCAGCACCTGGCGCAGCTGCTGCCGCCCGATGCGCTGCTCTTGGGGGTCAGGCTTTTGGTCAATCAAAAACTCAATGGTGCGGATGTCGCCGTAGCCTAAAAACAGGCTGCATTGGGCCGGTTCTCCATCTCGCCCGGCGCGCCCCGCCTCTTGGTAGTAACCCTCTAAGTTGCGAGGCAAGTCGTAGTGGACCACAAACCGCACGTCGGGCTTGTTGATGCCCATGCCAAAGGCCACCGTGGCCACAATTACCTGCACATCGTCCCGCACAAATCGGGTCTGGTTCTGCGATCGCACTTTATCATTCAGCCCGGCATGGTAGGGGAGCGCGGAGATGTTATCTTCCTTCAGCTTTTGGGTCAACTCATCCACCCGGCGACGGCTGAGGCAGTAGATGATCCCCGAACCGCCGTTGGCTTTGCGAATTAGCTTCAGCAGGTCGTAGTAGACCTGCCGCTGCTTGGGCAGCACCTCGTAGTACAGGTTGGGCCGGTTGAAGCTGGCCACATGCACCACCGGCATCTTCAGCCCCAGCTGGGTGATGATGTCCTCGCGCACCCGCTCGGTGGCCGTAGCCGTCAGGGCTGTAAAGGGCACCTCCGGGTAGCGCTGACGCAGCCGCCGCAGCTGCCGGTACTCGGGGCGAAAGTCGTGGCCCCAGTCGGATACGCAGTGGGCTTCGTCAATGGCCACCCCAGCTAGACCAACATCCTGGCGCACTTCGTCTAAAAACAGCAAAAACCGCTCCTGCAGCAGCCGCTCGGGGGCCATATACAGCAGCTTGATCTTGCCGGACAGCACCGCCTGCTGCCGCTGCCGCACCGACTGGCCGTCCAGGCTGCTGTTGAGGAAGGTGGCCTCAATGCCGTTGTCCTGCAGGGCATCTACCTGATCCTGCATCAGGGCGATCAGGGGCGAGACAACAATGGTGACCCCCCGCTTGAGCAGGGCCGGCAGCTGAAAGCATAGGGACTTGCCGCCCCCAGTGGGCATCACCACCAGGATGTCTTCGTTTTGTAAGGTAGCTTCAATAATCTCCGCCTGGCCAGGGCGAAACTGCTCGTAGCCAAAATATCGCTTCAGCGCCGCCAACGGCGTTTGTGCGGCGGCAGGGGCGGACGGGGACAGCGAATCGGCCATAGAAATCTTTGCGGTCGGTCAAAGGGCAGTCTTCTATAGCCTAACGAGTTATCGCGGTTTTCAATGGGCCAAAATATGGATTTGCGGGGCTAATTAAAGCAGTAGACCCTGGTAACTTATGGCCTAGCTCCTTCGAACGGGGGGCTGTGAGGGTGTTCCCTCCCCTGTGACAGGTGTATGCGTAGATATTCCCTCGCTACTGTGTAACTGTGGTTGATTAAAACTACTTAAAGATAAGGCTGCATGAGCGTTGTGTCGCTTGGCTCAGTACTAAGCCTCGAAGGAGAACGACGTCAGAGGTTTGGGCAGCTTGACTGAATATATTGCGGGTGCAGAGTTTTTGTCGTTTCCTCTGCTTCATCCCTGTCAGGGGGAGGTTAAACCCTCCGTCAGAGCGGTCCGAGATGGGGAACTGTATTGACTTTAGCCGTCGGGGGCCTTGTGCCCCTCTCGGTTATTTTTGTATGGCGTTGGGCGGCGGCTTTGTGCCGTGGGCCGCGGATTTGCTCATATTCAGACTGGCACAGCGCTGCCGGCGCTGCCCTGCAGGCGTGGTAGACCTAAAGGGAGCATCTATTAAAAACCTTTATAAGGGGTGTCGCCGTTATGTTGCCCCTGCCCAAACTCATCGATCTAAAAATACAAGCTATGCCCAATCTTCGGTTCAATCGCCAGATACCCGCAGCGCTATTAGTCGCACTATCCTTAGGTGCGGCTTCAATCGATGGCCCCGCCCGCGCCTCAACCCTACTGCTACAGGCGGAAGGGACCCTCACCGAGAGCGACCCCGTGGTGCCAGAGGACGGTAGCTTCTACGACCTACATACGTTTGAAGGCGAGGCGGGGCAGCGGGTGGCGATCGCCATGGAGAGCCGAGAATTCGACACCTTTTTGTGGCTGTTTGCCCC
>JBCCAG010000038.1:0-13747 GCA_039814955.1 Cyanobacteria bacterium P01_A01_bin.135 | reverse complement strand
GCGCGATCGCAGTTTTCTTTGTACTCTTCAGTATCTAGGTAAGCATCGAACTTATTCACCGGCGCGTACATATGGCGATGCCACAGCATGGCCCGCATGCAGGCCTCGGCAAACTCCATGTTGACGCGGTCATGCCACAGGTGATGCAGCAGCTTAGGCCAGCGGCTGTTGACCTCACCTTTTTGAATAAACTCTATTAGCTCAGGGTGAGCCTTGGCCGTACCGCGCCAGATGCGCAGGTCGGCGGTGTCGCCAGCGTAGTGGTTGGGGCGATCCAGGTACTCCTGGGAGATGAAGTATTTGAAGAAGGGAAGGGGTTCTAGAAACACCTGCTCGGCAATATAGAGCAGGTCCCGCCAGTAGAAATCCATCGGCACAGCGTAGGCCTTGTAGATACCGATGATCTGCATCAGGTTTTCGGGCGTATCGGGCAGCATGGAGCCGCCTGCCTCTAGGCGGTGGATGATATCGGCGTAGGGGTGCTTGGAGGGCGGGATGGCCGGGCGATCGATTTCGGGTAGGGGGGGGGTGGTCATGGCGTTGGTTGGCGATTTCGGTTAGTTGGCGGTAACGGTAGGGGCAACCGGCCGGTCGCCCGTACAGATGTCGGATTGTCCGATAAGATTTTGAAGATTCAGAGGAGAAGGCCGGTTGCCATGCAGGGCGTAATTATCCGATAGTCACTATGGCGTCGCGTTAATTTCGCCATCCCCAGGCAGCGGCAAATTCCCCATCTTAGAGGCCGCCGCCATATCAATCTGTAAGTCCCCCTTCGCAACCCGCACCAGAGGCGGTAAGGTGGCAATCATCTCGGTGGCGGTGGCCTCACTCCATCGGGTGAGCCACATCGGCTGGATGCCAAGCAAAAAGATAATCCAGGCCAGCACAAGTGCAGGCGTGCGCTCCCCCCACTCCACCGGATTAAAGTAAGCGTCGTTGCTGAGCTTACCGAAGCAGGTTCGGTTGAGCAGAATGACGAAGTAGACCGCCGTCAAGCCAGTGCCCACCACGCAGAGCAAGGTCTGTATGGGGAATACCTTGTAGCTGCCCTGGAAAATCAAAAATTCCGCCACAAACCCAGCGGCTCCAGGAATGCCGGCGCTGGCCATACCGCCAAAAATCAGCAGGGCGCTGATGGTGGGTAGGCCTCGTACGGGGTTTAATAATCCGTTGAGCACGTCTAGCTCCCGGGTACCCACCTTATCTTCCACCACACCTACCAGGTGGAACAAAATCGCCAAAATCAGGCCGTGGGCAGCCATTTGCGACACCGCCCCAACTAAGCTGATCGTCGTCATGGCCGAGCCCGCCAGTAGCAAATAGCCCATATGACCAATGGAGCTGTAGGCCACCATGCGCTTGATGTCCTTTTGAGCGATCGCCGCCATGGCCCCGTATAGGACGCTCACAGTGGCCCAGGTAGCCAGCCAGGGCGCCAGGAGCGACCAGGCTTCAGGGAATAGACCCATGCCAAACCGGAATAGGCCGTAGGCTCCCAGCTTGGCCAGTACGCCCCCCAGCAGCATAGCCACCGGCGCAGAAGCGGCCACATAGGTATCCGGTAACCAAGTGTGGAAGGGCACCAGTGGAATTTTGATGCCGAACCCAATCAGCAAGCCCCCCAGCAGCAGTACCTGTAGATTTACCGGCAAGGGGTTATTCAGCAGCGCCTCGTAGTTAAAGGTAGTCACCTCGCTGAGCCAGACGAGGCCCAGGAAGCTGGCCAGAATTAGCACCCCTGATAGAGCGGTGTAGATCAAAAACTTAGACGCCGCATAGCTGCGCTGCCCCCCGCCCCAGATAGAAATCAGCAGATAAAAGGGCACTAGCTCCAGCTCATAAAACAGGAAGAACAGCAGTAGGTTCTGGGCGACAAACGCCCCCGCGACGCCGCCGCTAATTAGCAGAATTAGCGCGTAGAACAGCCGGGGCCGAGACACGGTTTCGCGGCTGCTAAATACCGCAATCCAGGTAAGGAGGCCGTTAATCAGCAGCAGCACCATGGCCAGCCCGTCTACACCTAAAACGTAGTCCAGGCCTAAGGGAGCGATCCAAGTAAGGGACTCCGGCATCTGCATGCCAGGGTTGGCTAAGTCGAACCGGGTTGCCAGCCAGAGAGTGTAGGCAAACACGCCTCCAGAGAGCCATAGCGCGGCCCAGCGGACCTGCTTGGTGGTCAAGGACTGGGGCAGGAGACCAATCACCAGGGCCCCGAGCATGGGAAGCCAAATCAGTACGCTAAGCATGGGTCGTCAGGGGTTGCGGTATCAGGTCAGTCAGTAGATGGGCGGTCCGTATAGACATGGCATTGCCATGTTCGTACCGTGCAGGCAGCCTCAGGAAATCGCCGATATACATTGTTTGCATCACGTCGGCACCATCAGAACGAAGGTAGACAGCAGCGGCCAGCCCAGCAACACCAGCAGCACCACTGTCCCCACCGCGATCGTCAACACATAGAACTGACTGCGGCCCGTGTTGCCATACTTCAGTGTCTCACCGCTAAAGATCGACGCCACCCCCACAAAGTTCACCAGGCCATCCACCAAGTAGCGATCGCCCCAGTCCACAATCCGCGACAGCACATCTACTCCGCCTACAATGCTAGAGCGGTACAGTCGAGGGGTGTAGAAGTCGTAGGCGAGCAAGTTCTGCAGCGGCTTCCAAGGCAGCTGGATAGGCTTCTTCATGGGGCCGAGGTAGAGGGTAGCCCCAATGCCACAGCCAAAGATGCTCGACCACACCAGCAGCAGCGCCAGGTTCTTGTCCAGTGTCGCCCACGAGGGCAAGAGGGACAGGCTCTGCAGAATCAGCGGCAGGTGCAGAGTCAGCGCCGCCATCACCACCATCGGAATGGTGACCGCCCAGATATTTTCCGGGGAGCGGGAGGCCATCATCTGGGGCTGGTTGCCAAAAATCAGGCAAAATATCCGCGCCACGCTGAAAGCGGCCAGGCCATTGACCACTAGCAGCAGACCCAGCACCAGCGGACGCTCTGGCCAAGCCCCATCCGCCAGCTTTAGCAGCGCCCAAAAGCCCCCTAGCGGCGGCAGGGCGATCAGCCCAGCGGCTCCTGCTAAAAACGATAGACCACTCACGGGACGACGACTCCACAGCCCCCCGAGCTTCGTCAGATCTTGGGTGATGCTGTTCAGGACCACAGACCCCGTACTCATCAACATCGCCGATACCGCTAGGGCATGGGTGAGCAGCAGCAGCACCGCCGCCGCCTGCTGCTGCAGGCCGATAGCGATAAACACCAAACCCATATAGGCGCTAGTCAAATAAGAGAGCGATCGCTTCACATCCACCTGAGCAATGGAAATCAGCGTTCCCCCCAGCGCTGTCACCGCGCCAATGGCCAGCGCCGTTGACAGCGCCACGGGGGACAGCTCCAGCACCGGCTCCAGACGAATCAAGACCCAAGCGCCCACTGCCACCACCACCGCGTTCCGCAGCACGGTGCTGGGGTAGGGGCCTTCCATGGCTTCGTCTAGCCACAGGTGCAGCGGAAACTGGGCGCATTTACCCATGGGTCCGGCAATCAGGGCCAGGCCCACCAGCGCCATCAGCGTCGGGTTTACTGAGGCAGTCTCAGCCCATTGGGCCAGCTCGTTATAGTTCCAGGTGCCTGCTAGCGGATAGATTGCCAGCACCCCCATCAGCAAAAACAGATCCCCGACCCGCTTAGTCAAGAAGGCATCTCGCGCCCCCGTCACCACTAGAGACTGATTGAACCAGAACCCAATTAGCAGATAGGTGCCCAGGGTCAAAATCTCCAGCAGCACGTAGCTGAAAAACAGCGAGTTGCACAGTGCCAGCTCGCACATGCCGGCTTCAAACAGCGCCAGCAACGAAAAGAACCGCGCCCAGCCCCAGTCCATTTCCAGGTAACCGACAGCGTAGAGCTGGGACAAGAAGTTGATGCCCGTCACAAGGATGATGGCCCCCAAAGTAACCGCCGACACCTGCAGCGACAGGGTAATATCCAAATCTGCCACCCGCAGCCAGGAGAACTGTAGGTACTGGGCCGGCTGCGATCGCATTGCGCTAAAAGCGATGGTGGCATGCAAAAAGGCGATCGCCGTCATCAGCAAGTTGACGTAGCCCGCCGGGCGCGGTCCAGTGCGCCGCGTCAGGGACGGAAACCAAAATACCGACAGCACCATCCCCACTAGCGGGTAGCAGGGAATGAGCCAGGCACTTTCGATCAGGGCATCAATCATGATATGAGGACAGCATCAGGGTAATTAAAGCCAGCCCCGCCAGATAGATATCTATGCCAAGCTGGTGTGTCATTGAAAAAAGTCTATGGTTCTCAGCATATCGTAACTTTGCCCTCAACGCGCCAATCCCAACAATTACCTTTTCTGATTGCTGGGATTGGCGGCGCTAAATTGAGAGCAGCCTACAGCACGGTATCCAGCCGATCGGCATAACCCGTTAGCTCCACATAGCCGCGCGCGGTAACCGGGTGCCCCTTGCGGCCTGCGAAGCCAACCGCCCCTTCCCAATAGGTGGTCGAAATGGTCAGCTCTTGATTGGGCATCAGCGGCTTGCCGTCTAGCACTAGATCTAGCTTGGGCACCTCAATATGCCACTGGGCTGGGTAGTCCGCGCCGCTGGTGGGGCTGTGCCAGGTGTCCTGGACAGTGATAGTCCAGTCGCTGGGAGCTAGGCGCTGGGTCTCTCCGCTGTCGCTGATGTAGGTGCCGCTGGAGGTAGCAGTGAGCGCCCCGTCCTCTTTACGCAGACCGTAGAGCATCAGGGCCGAGCCGTCGTCAAGCTGCAGGGAGAACCAGTCCCAGCCTACAGTACCGGGGCTGAGAGCGCTGGTGGAATACTCGTGGTCTTTCCAGCTGAGGCCAGTGACATTGAAGGACTCATCCCCAATGGTCACCCTGCCTTCGGTGCGCTGCTGGACAATGGAATAGTAATAAGAGGCGTTGCCCGGCTCTGGGCCCTTTTGACTGTAGCCGCGATCGCCCTGCAGTACCGGTGGTAGGGTCTCGGTAAGCGTCAGGTTGAGGGCGACATCACCGGCATCAGCGACTAGCTGCACCTGACCCGGGGCGATCGCCTCGGCAGACCAGTTCTCTAGCCACACCCGGTAGGGCTGTCCCTGTGCTCCCGAGAGCCCCGCCGACTGGCGACTGAAGCGCTCATGGGGGTAGAAGGCGTTATTCTCAACGTCGCTGACGGTGAAGTGGGCGAAGTATACCTGGTTGGAGCGCCAATCGGAGGAGTTAGCGACCTGTTCTGCTTCTGGTGCTAAGGCGCGGCGAAAGAAGGTGAGCTGGTAGCCAAAGTCTCGCCCCGCGTCCGTGGCCAAGGTGCCAGTGTAGTACCACCATTCGGTTTGGTACTCATTGTGGGCACCGAGGTCGCGGGGAAATTCTAGGGGTTTTGGCCCATTGGCGCGGGCAAACTTGGCGCTGGTTTCAGCGGGCTGCTCGGCGAGCCAGTCTACGGAGGCTCTGCCGCTGTTGGTGATGCCGGAGCGGGGCCAAAAGGTAATCAGGGCGACGAGAGCGATCGCGCCAATGAGTAAGGAGAGACGTTTCATCAAGGTCAGGCGGTTCGATGGCGTGAGGGCAATGGGGGCAAGCGCGTTGATCCCCGCCCTTTATATATCGCATATCCGCGAATTGGGCGATGCTAAACTTGCCTAACCTGGTCAAGCAGGCAAGGTGGCTGGATGGCGACATAACTAACTGCTGAATAACATCAGATATAACAGTGCTAGCTAGCAAAAGTGGCGGATAACGCCTTAGATTTTCGGAGTTAGGCGTCAAATGCGGTAGATAATCACTACACTTCCTTTGAGCAACGCTAATGATTTTGTTTGAAACTGAGCGAATAATTTGCCGAAGGTTACTGCCATCAGATATTGATGAGATGTATGCCGTATACAGTGACCCTGATGCAATGCGTTGGGTAGACGACGAGCAGCCTATTCAGAGGGGCGAATGTAGCAGATGGGTAGCAGTTACGCTAAACAACTATGCATCACGCGGTTATGGAATGTCTACGCTGGTTAGCCGAGAGGATGGAGCCGTTATTGGCTTCTGCGGACTGGTCCATCCAAATAATCAGCCCGAAGCGGAAATAAAGTACGCACTCCACCGTAGATTTTGGGGAGCAGGGCTTGCCACTGAGGCAGTCAAAGCCATGCTCGAATACGGTAAACGCGAGCTTCAGATTCCTGTGGTTATTGCAACGGTAGCACCTGAGAATATTGCCTCTCGTCGGGTGCTGCTGAAGGCTGGCATGCAAGCGTGGGCTGACCGCTACGACGATAGCGATTCGCTAATCATGGTCTTTAGGTGGCAAGCTGACTAGCAGCTTCAGCGCTTGAAAACCTCGCCACAAAAATCAAAAATCGGATGAAATCGACTACTCTGGCGCTGCAGACTCTCCGCCCAAAAGTGGCGTCCCGTCCAGATGAATCGAGGGGGGCTGATCGCAAAGGCCAATGTCGAGGTACCAGCGAGAGGGAAACTCTGGGTCGATAAAGGTGAGCTCAAACTGGCCCCAATGGTACGTCGGCTCTCCATCGGCCCCTTCTCGGTAGGTGTCACACCGCAGCGATGAGGACTCCTGTACCCAATACCCCCGATAGGAGCCGCGATCGCTGTAAACCCCCGCCAGCCCATCGATGAACATCGTCCCCAGCCCATCCCCATAGGACCAGATTGCCGTGCGGCCCCGGTCTTCTTCGTAGACCACATCGTATTCATCTGTTGTCCACACCTCATCCGCCATCACCCGCACAGGGGCGGCGATCGCCAGCAGGGATAAACTTATTGCAGCGAGGGTTCTCATCATTAAAACCGATGGGATGAACTTCGAAAACGCTACCATTGAGCGGTCCTATCCGCATAGAGCAATCCTAGGGGTTGGCGAGAGGAGGGCCCGCCCCTCCTCCCACCACCCAATTCATGAGCGATCTAGGATCGCTGTAGCAGTATCCTGTCTTGCCGCTGACTATGTCCTCTACACCCCACGTCGCCATCATGTCTGCGGAGCTCGTCCACAACACGCTCTTGCCTGAACTGCAGATCGAGAGCCTCGACCCACATAACCCGGTTGTCGTTCACTATGTGCCTTCCCCCTGGCAGCGCTTGGGAACCGGCAACTACGCCGCCGTCTTCATTCACCCCGACTTTCCGAAACAGGTGGTTAAAGTCTACGCGCCCGGTCGCCCCGGCATTGCAGAAGAAGCGGAGGTCTACCGGCGGCTTGGCCCCCATCCCGCCTTCTCAGACTGCCTGTATGCCAACGACAGATTTCTGATTCTGCGGCGGCTGCAGGGAACCACGCTATACGACTGCCTGCAGCAGGGGATCAGCATCCCTGAACAGGTTATCAAAGACATCGACAATGCCCTCGACTTCGCCCGTCAGCGCGGCCTGTTTCCCCATGACATCCATGGACGCAACGTGATGATGGACGGGCAGCGCGGGGTTGTGGTGGATATTTCAGACTTTTTACACCAAGATCCTTGCCGCGCCTGGAACGACGTAAAGCGAGCCTATTACTGGCTGTATCGGCCGCTGCTGCAGCCTCTGGGGACACGGATTCCCTACTGGTGTCTGGACGGGGTACGCCAGGTCTATCGCTGGTACCGGCGGGCAACGCGGCAGCTCTGAGCCGTCGCCTGCCTAGGTTTTCTGCTCACCTCGCCGCAGCTGCAGCAATTCCGTATGGGCCGTCGCGATCGCCTTCATCTGCTCATACTCCTCACGAACAGCCATATATCTGCTGTCAATCGTTGCGCTATCGGGGGGAAGCCCACTGGGATCATAGGCCGCCACTTGCCGGCCGATCAAAATTTCTCGGATGGTGCAGACGTAGGCGAACTGCAGCTCTTCTGCCTTTTGCAGCAGCTCATTCACCTGCTCTAGCGCCCGGTCGTAGCTGCCCTGCTGCCCTGCGTGAATATCTGAGGTAGCGACCAGGGTGCGGAGCTGACAAATCTGCGTGCGCTGGTCCTGCAGCCGCTGAATCTCGGGCTCAATGAACCGAACATGGTCATGGACCAAGAAGGATAGCTCCTGAGCAAATTCCAGGTTGGTTTGTCCCTTAGGCGGCAGTCGGTTGGGGGTAGGGCAGCTCAACTGGTGCACGTCATACCAAGCCGACACGTACTCTACCTTGTCTCGAGGGGCAAGGGTGGGAAAAATTACGCGGACGCGGTGGCGCCTGTCTGAATTTGCAAAGATACCGATATTGCCTAGGGGAAAGCCGGGAAACCGCGCTTCAGCGCCAGGTACCTGAACTACCAAGGTGCGCCGCATGCGTCTAATTTTTTGATAGGGATAGACAATGAAGTAGTAAAGGCTTCCTACCGCAACTAGCGTCAAGAATCCAAGCATGGCGTCGTTATCATTAGAGGCTGACCTCGGCAAAGGGGCGCGGTGCTGCAGCCCGCTCACATAACCTGTGCCCACCATTGAAGCCTATGGGAAGGCAGATGGCTACCACCAAAGTCAGGCGCGATCGCTTAACAAATTACGCGCTCTGCTTGGCTAGGCCAGGAATGTTTCCTTGCACTCTGGGGCCTGACAAGCGCTCGCCCTGCTGGCTGCTCTATTGCCGCTATCGGCCATTGGACCTCACCCGTCGATTGCTCCTCCACAGGAGCTACCAGCCCCCGCCGTACAGCCGAAGCAGTGCCGCCCCGTGACAATGGCCCGTGTCAACCACTCCGGCTTGAAATCGCGGATGTTGGGGGCTGCCGCTACGTCAATTTCTAGGTCCAGCATCTGGTTGAAGTCACAGTCGAACAGCCGCCCGTCCCAAGACACCGATAGGGTGTTGCGGCACATCAACCCCTCCACCGTTGCCGGATTGAAGGCGTTGACCAGTAGCTCCATGTATCCCGCTAGATTATCTGATTCCTGCAGCCATTCTAAAAACCGGGAGATGGGCATATTGTTGAGGGCAATCAGGCGATCGAAGCTGACGCCGTGGTTTTTCATCAAGCCCCGCTTCCACTCCTCCTCTAGCTTGGCCTGGTTGCTAGCTAAGAAGGCTCCCACCGGATTGGAAACCAGAGTCAGCCGACGGCTGGGGTCCCCGCTGCCATAGCCCGCTGCGTTCAGCCGGCGGAGGGCCTCAATAGACTTTTCAAAGGTGCCTTCGCCCCGCTGGCTATCGGTGTTGAATTTTCGGTAGTGGGGCAGGGAGCATACCACCTCTACGCCTTGCTCGGCGAACCACTCGGGCAGATCTGCCATAGTGGGCAGCAGCAGCACGGTCAAGTTACAGCGGTCGATCACATGCTTGCCGCGCTTGACGCACTCCTCGACCAGGTAGCGGAAGTGGGGGTTCAGCTCTGGCGCACCGCCGGTCAAGTCAACGGTGTGAGCAGTGGTCATATCTAGGGCACGTAGGCAAGCGTCCACGGTCTCCCAGTCCATGTTCTCCCGCCGGTCTGGGCCGGCGTCTACATGGCAGTGGCGGCAGGTCATGTTGCACAGCTTGCCGACGTTAATTTGAAAAATTTCTAGCTCAGCAGGCCGCAAGGTTTCCCAGCCGTGGTGGGCGATCGCCGCCGAGAAGTCACCGGCATGGGAGGTGTGCGAGAGCTCAACCGCCTCTAGGGCCTGCCGTTGCTGCTGCGGGTCGGCTAAAGGCGATCGCCGCCACTGGAGGGATTGGGTAGGCTGGCTGAGACGCTTAGAGTCGCGCTTTGACTGCACCATAGAGGTTTCCTAGATGACGACGGGTTTTAGTGTTAATGAGTGTAACGACTAAACCCCGGACTAATCTGAAAGGCGCATTAAGAATTCCTGGGGATTGCATTACGGCCACATAGCAAAACCCGCGCCATCAGCTAAGTTAGGAGGACATCAATAAACGACGCGATATTGGAGTTCGCCCTCCGCGGGGGGCGAACTCCAATATCGCTTAGTTGTAGCCAACTACTTACATCGCAATGTCTTTGACGTGATCTAGCATTTGCACCCCATGCACCAGGGACGCCCCACCGCGAATCGCCGTCGCCACATGGACTGCCTCGGTCATCTGCTCTAGGTCTGACCCCTCCTGCAGGCAGGCTTTACTATAGGCATCGATGCAGTAAGGGCACTGCACCACGTGGGAGACCGCCAGGGCAATTAGCGCCTTTTCTCGCTTGGAGAGCGCCCCTTCGTCAAACACCGCGCCGTAGTAGGCAAAA
Source organism: Cyanobacteria bacterium P01_A01_bin.135 (assembly GCA_039814955.1). Taxonomy (GTDB): domain Bacteria; phylum Cyanobacteriota; class Cyanobacteriia; order CAKZMO01; family CAKZMO01; genus JBCCAG01. Next base: position 3,561 of record JBCCAG010000038.1, on the reverse strand, counting down.
AACTTTTCGGCGAGCTCAGGGCTGCCCGCGCCGATGTCAGCAAAGCGAGGCAGGTGGTCAGGATTATAGTACTGGTTCATAGGTAGCGGATTGTAACGACATTGGCACCCAGCGCCAAAAGCCCGATCGCTGGGTGATAAGCTATCAGGTGTTCTAAAGACTTTATAAAAGGTTACCGTCCATGAGCGCATCCTCCCAAACGCCGCTGCTGCTCCGTGCCGCCCGTGGGGAAACCCTGGAGCGGCCGCCTGTCTGGATGATGCGGCAGGCGGGGCGCTACATGAAGGCGTACCGCGACCTACGGGAGAAGTATCCCTCCTTCCGCGATCGCTCTGAGATTCCTGAGGTGGCGGTAGAGATCTCCCTGCAGCCCTGGCGTGCCTTTCGCCCTGACGGGGTGATCTTCTTCTCTGACATCGTGACGCCGCTGCCGGGCATCGGCATCGAGATGGATGTGGCTGAGGGTAAAGGACCCATTATGGAAGAGCCCATCCGCACCCAGGCCCAGGTGGATGCCCTACATGCGCTGCAGCCGGAGGAATCCCTGGGGTTCGTGAGCGAGATTTTGGGGGCGTTGCGGGCCGAGGTGAAGAACGAGGCGGCGGTGCTGGGCTTTGTGGGCGCGCCTTGGACCCTGGCAGCCTACGCCGTGGAGGGCAAGGGCTCTAAATCTTACTCGGTGATCAAGAACATGGCCTTCTCTAATCCGAAGGTGCTGCACAATTTCTTAGAAAAGCTAGCCGACGCGATCGCCACCTACGTGCGCTACCAAATCGACAGCGGCGCGCAGGCGGTGCAGATGTTTGACTCCTGGGCCGGGCAGATGTCGCCCCAGGACTACGAGACCTTTGCCCTGCCCTACCAGCAGCGGGTGTTTGAGCAGGTGAAGCGCACTCACCCCGATACCCCATTGATTTTGCTGGTCAGCGGCAGCGGCGGATTACTAGAGCGCATGGGACGCTCGGGGGCCGACATCATCAGCGTGGACTGGACAGTGGATATGGCTGACGCGCGGCGGCGGCTAGGCCCCGACTTGAAGGTACAGGGGAACCTGGACCCCGGTGTGCTGTATGGCTCCCATGCCTTTATCCGCGATCGCATCGTGGACACTATCCGCAAGGCGGGCCCTAGCGGCCACATCCTCAACCTGGGCCACGGCGTCCATAAGGACACCCCTGAGGACAACGTCCGCTACTTCTTTGAGACGGCAAAGCAGGCGGACCAGCTTTTAGTTCATGCTTAGCGCACCTGCAACCCAGTTGGAGAATAGGGTCTCCCTCTCCGGGGGAGACCCTATTCCTCAGCCTAGACGAGGTTAAAGCATGGCACGCATCTTAATCACTGGGGCCAGTGGCTGCATTGGCCACTATATTGTAGCGGCACTGATGCGGCAGACGGAGCATGAGTTGTTCTTGCTGGTGCGCAACCCAGCCAAGCTGAAGGTCAATACTGAGCATCGCCCCGGCGTGCAGGTGATTCAGGGGGACATGCTCCACATTGAGGCGCAGGCGGACCTGCTAAAAACCATAGATGTGGCTATTCTTACCGCCGCCGCCTGGGGGGACCCGCAGCAGACACAAGCGGTGAACGTCACCCAAACCCTGGCTCTGCTGAAGCTACTAGACCCCGAGCGCTGCCGACAGGTGATCTATTTCTCTACCGCTAGCATCCTGGATCAAAAGAATCACCTGCTGGAGGAAGCTGGTCAGCTGGGCACCGACTACATCCGCACCAAGTACCAGTGTCACCGGGAGCTGCGCAAGCTGGCGATCGCCGCCAATACCACCGTCGTATTCCCCACCCTGGTATTTGGAGGCGACGCTCAAAAGCCCATGTCTCACTTGTCGGCAGGGCTGCGGGACGTCACCCGCTGGGTAGGGCTAATTCGCTTTTTCAAGATAGACGGCAGCTTCCACTACATTCACGCCCGCGACATCGCTCAGGTGATTCTCTACCTAGTGCGTAACCCCGTCTCCCCTGGGGCAATGCGGCAAATGGTGCTGGGCAACCCGCAGATCACCGTCGATGGCGCGATTCGAGAACTATGCCGTTACTTCGGCATGGCCCTGCCAGCGGCCCGGGTATCGTTGCTAGCGGTCGCGCGGGTCGTGGTGCCGCTGTTCCGCGTTCAGATGGCTGAGTGGGACTGGTTTTGCCTGCAGTACCGCCACTTCACCTACGAAAACCCGGTGAACCCCGAAACCTTTGGGATACCGTCCTACTGCGAGACGGTGCAGGACCTAATGCGCATCCACGGCATTGAGCGGCGGTAGGCCTACCGGGGAACAGCGATCGCCCGTAACCCTAGCAGTGGCAGCGATCGCAGCTGAATGGCGGTTTTATAGAGCTGGCTGCGGTGGGGGAAGGCCCATATCTCAAAGGCGATAGCGCCATAGACGGGCTAAGCGTGGGCTAAGTCCGCCGCAACAATGCTCCATCTCAGGGCATGGGGCATAGGCATTGCTGTGGAAGGGGTGACGATATCTCGTCGCCTTGTATCTGCAGCTAGGCAATCGGGCGATCGGAGCCAGGGTATTTTACAAAGAGGGTTAAGGAAAATTTAAGAACCAGCCCGCTTTTCGTCATGGAATCCTCACATTTGAAATTCATTATGTAATCAGCGAGAGCAAAACCCAATCACTTCATCTCCCTCTACATGCTCTCTCGTCAAGCCGTCCCAGGACCCTGAGGCAGTCGCGCCACACGACCTAACGAAGCGTTGAGGTGACGCATCAGCTCATTTTAAGTCGCTGGGATAGTACAACCGATAGAACCTTTGTTGATTACTTCAGTTGAACTGGAAGAGAGGTCGCCATGAAACGCACGATTACTGTCGCCCTAGCTGTCCTAACCACCCTGGCTACAGCAGTACCAGCCCTATCCCTTGAGGGTCGTCACGCCGAGGAGTTCTACGATGGCATGGGTAATAAACTCAGCGAGCGTCACGCCGACGAATTCTATGAAGGCATGGGTAACAAGCTCAGTGAGCGTCACGCCGAGGAGTTCTATGAGGGCATGGGCAACAAGGGACATTGACCACCAGTCCATCGCCGCCGGCGCAACGCTGTTTGCCCGGTGGCGCCCCCTTGGCTCCGCTACCCCTCACTCTCGCGGGAGTGGGGGGATTCTGAGTCTTTTCTCCAGCAAGGCTTTCAAGATTTAGCCTTAGAAGCGATCGCCAATAGTGAAGATAACTTCGCTCTCACCGTCATCGTTGATGCTAAATTCCAGGCGGGCGGGTCCCACCGGGGTGCGGGCCCGAAGGCCGGCCCCGAATCCTAGGCCATCGCCGGGCTTATTGCGCACCTCTGCCGGCTCACCCAAAACGGTGTCGCCCGAACCCAGGTCCGTGGCGTAGTCGATAAATAGGGCCCCGCCCACGTCGATTTCTTCCTCAAAAGCAATGAAATCGAAAATGGGGAAGCGATACTCTGCCGTTGCTTGCAAAAAGCTGCGGCCCGAGCCGATTTCCCCTGAGTCGTATCCCCGCACAGAGCTGCCCCCGCCCAGGGCAAAGGCTTCGTAGGGCGGCAAATCGCCGATGAACGTGCCCCCCTGCAG
>JBCCAG010000809.1:0-2161 GCA_039814955.1 Cyanobacteria bacterium P01_A01_bin.135 | reverse complement strand
GTGGCGCAGACCGCTGTTGCCCTGCGGGACGTGGGAGATGCAGCAAAGCTGGTGGCTTACGTTGTGCCGACCGCTGAACTAGAGCCCCTATTCCTCAAGACCCACCTGACCCAGCACCTCCCCGCGTATATGGTGCCTGACTACTTTGTTCTGATGAAGGCGCTGCCGCTAACGGTGAATGGCAAGGTAGATCACAAAGCACTCAATGCGCTGCTGCTTCCCGAACCAGACAGCGTCAGCGAAGACCAGCCCCGTACCGATACCGAGCAGCGGCTAGCGGCGGTGTGGGCCGAAGTGCTGCAGCGCGATCTGGTCGGCCTGCACGAAAACTTCTTTGAGCTGGGGGGCGACTCGATTCTGGGGATGCAGATCATCGCTAAGGCCCACCAGGCGGGGCTGCACCTGACCCCAAGCCAGCTCTTTCAGCACCAGACGGTGGCGGAGCTAGCGGCGGTGGCGCGATCGCAGCTCGATACTCCCTCTGCTTCCCAGGGGCCAGTCACCGGCCCGGTTCCCCTAACGCCCATTCAGCGAGACTTCTTTACCCAGGCTCTGCCGGACCCCCACCACTTCAACCAGGCCGTGATGGTGACGGTTTCCCCAAAGGTCCAGCCTCAAGCGCTCAGACAGGCGCTGCAGATGCTAGCCGTCCATCACGACGGGCTGCGATCGCGGTTCTACCCCCAAGGCGGCTCTTGGCAACAAGTCATCCAGCCCGCTGAAAGCGCCGACGTACCACTGGATGATGTCGATCTATCACATCTATCTGGGGTGGCACAGACTGAAGCTATGGCGGCGGCAACTGCCGACCTACAAACCAGCTTTGACTTGACCAACCGCCCTCTGTTCCGCGCGGCTCTGCTGCGGCTGGGGGTGAAGGGCGATCGCCTGCTGCTAATTGCCCACCACTTAATTGTGGACGGCGTCTCCTGGCGGATTCTAGTGGAGGACTTGGAGACGGTCTACCGTCAGTTAGCCTCTAGCCTTGAGGTTGCGCTGCCTCCCAAGACCCCGTCGGTTCGGGACTGGGGAAATCAGCTCATGGCGCTGGCCAGTGACAAAACGTTTGAGGCTGAGCGGCAACATTGGCAGCAAGCGTGCGCCCCGGCAGCAGCGCTGCCCGCTGATTTTGAAGTGGATTTAGGCAGTAACACAGTGGCCTCAACCGAGGAAGTCACCGTCACCCTAGCAGCAGCGCAAACCCAAGTGCTGACGACCGCTGCTGCCCAGACCTACCGCGCCCAGCTCAACGACCTGCTGCTAACGGCCCTGGGCCAGACCCTAAAATCCTGGACCCAGTCCGCTACGGTGCTGATTGATTTAGAAGGCCATGGCCGAGAGGTCTCGCTGCAGAATTTGCAAAACTTAGACCTCTCCCGCACGGTAGGCTGGTTCACGGCAGTGTATCCCCTACGGCTGAAAGTTCCTGCTGGGGCGATCGCTGAGCAGCTTAAGTCGGTGAAAGAACAGTTGCGTGGCGTTCCCCATCAGGGCATGGGCTACGGCATTTTGCGCCGCCTGACGCCCGACCCAATACCGACCTCTCCCGCGCAAATCAGCTTCAACTACCTGGGTCAGCTCCAGGCCCCTCAATCTGTAGCCCAGGAACCGGCGCTGATTCACGGTCTAGCTCCAGAGCCCGTCGGACCGCTGCGCAGCCCCGCTGGCGATCGCCGCTATCTGCTAGACGTCATTGCCCTCATCCGCAACGCACAGCTCCAGGTGATCTGGCGCTACAGCCACCGGGTGCACCAGCGGGCCACCATTAAGGCGATCGCCCAGCGGTATCTAGCCGCGCTGCAGGCCTACACCAAACCCGATGCTCAAGCTTATACCCCCTCAGATTTTGCGGCAGCGCGGGTAAATCAGGCCCAGCTCGACCAGCTCCTCGGCAAGATTGGGGGGCGGCGGCGATGACGGTGCAGGATATCTACGAACTCTCCCCGATGCAGCAGGGCATGCTGTTCCACACCCTGTATGCCCCCGAGTCCAGCGCCTACTTTGAACAGCGGAGCTGCCTGCTAGAGGGGGATCTGGACACGGGCGCGTTCAAGCAGGCTTGGCAGACCGTCGTCGAGCGCCACCCCGTTTTGCGCACGGCCTTCTATTGGGAAGAAGCCGACAAGCCCCTGCAGGTGGTGTACGCCGGTGCGGAGCTGCC
>JBCCAG010000157.1:0-6953 GCA_039814955.1 Cyanobacteria bacterium P01_A01_bin.135 | reverse complement strand
TATGGCAACCGACATGGGCAAAGTGACGACAACGCTGACGGTAACCAATCGCATTGATGAGGCGAACGCTAAGCAGGGGATCATCCCAAAGGAGGCTGTCCGCTCCATCACCCTAGAAAACGTGCTTGTGGATACCGGCGCAACAACCCTGTGTTTACCTGCGGATGCGATCGCCGCCCTGGGCCTAGAACTACTGCGGGAAGTCTCAGTTTCCACTGCCGCCGGCATCAGCACGGCCCGCGTGTTTCAAGACGCCAAGATCTCCCTCTGCGATCGCGAGGGCACCTTCGAATGCTTGGAGCTGCCCGGTGGCGGGGACCCACTGCTGGGGGTAATCCCTTTAGAGGCGCTGGGGCTAGAGCTAGATTTGCAGGCGCAGCGGCTGCGGATATTGCCTGCGGAATCAGCGGATACCTACCTCACCATCTACGCTGCTGTTTAGTCGAGAAATCTCTAGCGCTAGGGGCGTTGGAATCTGAATTGGGAAGCGCTAGGATCAGGTGATAATACTTGCTGAGCGGCGGGTAATACGACAGCTTTCATCTATCACAAGGACGCGCTTTTGATTCAAACTGAGACCCTTGAGCTATTGGAATGGCCGCGCCTCTGTCAGCATTTGGCGACGTTTGCGGCCACCAAACTGGGGGCGATCGCCGCGCGGCAGCTCGTGATTCCAGACGCTCCGGCTCAAACCCAAGCGTTGCTCAACCAAACCCGCGAGGTGTACGAGCTAGAGTCCCAACTCACCGCCTCCCTCAAGTTTGCCGGCATTCAGGACATCGGCCCCTCCCTGGAGCGCACCGAGCGCCAGGGTATCCTTAGCGGCCAGGAGCTACTGGATATCGCCACTACCCTCGCCGCCGCTCGCCAGCTACGTCGCACCATCGACGCCCAGGAGGAGGAAGAATTCCCCACCCTGCAGGCCATTGTCAGCGAGCTGCGCACCTTCCCGGAGCTAGAGCAGGAGATCCGCCACTGCATCGACGACCGCGCCCAGGTTACCGACCGGGCCAACCCGAAGCTGCGGGGCATCCGCGAGCAGTTGCGCACCACCCGCGATCGCATTCAGCGCACCCTACAGCGGATTATGCAGCGCCACAGCGGCGCGATGCAGGAGGCGGTGATTACCCAGCGGGGCGATCGCTTTGTGCTACCGGTCAAAGCCTCCCAAAAAGACGCCGTCCCCGGCATTGTCCACGATGCCTCCACCAGCGGCGTCACCCTGTACGTGGAGCCCCAAAGCGTAGTGCCCCTGGGCAACCAACTGCGGCAATTAGTGCGCCAGGAAGAGGTGGCCGAAGAAAAGGTGCGCCGGGTGCTAACGGAACAGGTGGCCGAAGTACTGCCGGAGCTAGAGGAATTGCTGGCGATTGTCACTGTGCTCGACTTAGCTACCGCCCGCGCCCGCTACAGCCTGTGGCTAGGGGCCAACCCACCACGCCTGATTCAGCGCCCGGATGTAAAGCAGGAAACGGCGATCGCGCCAGGGGAGCCACCCTCAGATGAGCTAAACGAACCAGAAGCCGCAGTCCCAGACGCCCTGAGCGCCCAAAATCAAGGCCCCGATACCAAACCAGACGACGCGCTCCTCGGTGAGCGGGTGGTGCTGCGGCAGCTCCGCCATCCCCTGCTAGTGTGGCAGGCCCAGCATGAGGAGGGCCCCGAGGTTGTCCCCATCGATGTCACCATCAACCCCAAAATTCGCGTGGTGGCCATTACCGGCCCTAACACCGGCGGCAAAACCGTCACCCTCAAAACCATTGGCCTAGCCGCCCTGATGGCCAAAGTGGGCCTGTTTGTCCCCGCCCGGGAGCCCGTGGAGCTGCCCTGGTTTGACCAGGTGCTGGCGGACATCGGCGATGAGCAGTCCATTGAGCAGAGCCTGTCTACCTTTTCGGGCCATATTCGCCGTATCGGCCGAGTCTTGGATGCGCTAGCGAGCCGTCAGCCGGAGGTGGCCAACGCTCTAGTGCTGCTGGATGAAGTGGGGGCCGGCACCGACCCCTCGGAGGGCAGCGCCCTGGCGATCGCGCTGCTCAAGCACCTGGCAAACCGGGCTAACCTCACCGTGGCCACCACCCACTTTGGGGAACTGAAGGCACTCAAATACCAGGACGAGCGGTTTGAAAACGCCTCCGTAGAGTTCAACGACCAGACCCTCTCCCCCACCTACCGGCTGCTGTGGGGGATTCCGGGCCGCTCCAACGCCCTGACCATTGCCCGCCGATTGGGGCTGGAAGGGGCAGTGGTGGATCAGGCCCGGGAGCTGGTGGGGATGACCGGCGTGGAAGATGTGAATGAGGTGATTGCCGGGCTGGAGGCCCAGCGGCGGGAGCAGGAGGCCCGCTCCCAAGAAGCCAACGCGCTGCTGCTGCGGGCCGAAACCCTGCACAAAGAGCTGGCCCGCAAAGCCCAATCCCTCCGGGACCGGGAGCAGGCCCTCAAGCAGGAGCAGGAGCAGGCGGTGCAGCAGGCGATCGCCCAGGCCAAGGGTGAGATTGCCGGGGTGATTCGGCGGCTGCAAAAAGGGGAGCCCACTGGGCAGCAGGCCCAGGCCGCCACCGAAAAGATCAACGCCATTGCCGAGCGCAAGCTGCCCAGCAAAGCCCCCAAACCTAAACCGGGATTTAAACCTCAGGTGGGCGATCGCGTTCGCATCCCCCGCCTGGGCCAAACCGCTGAGGTGACCAGCGCCGCCAACGACGATGGGGAAGTGGGGGTGCGGTTTGGCCTGATGAAGATGACGGTGTCGCTAGCCGATGTGGAATCCCTGCAGGGTGAGAAAGCCGAGCTGCCTGAGCGCCGTAAGTCTACGCCAGCTCCCCCGCCCCCACCCAAGGCCGATGCCCCTGCGGTGCGCACCTCTAAAAACACCATCGACATTCGCGGCAATCGCGTCGCCGACGCCGAGATTACCCTGGACCGCTACATCGCTGCTGCCACCGGGCCTATCTGGATTATCCACGGCCATGGGACAGGGAAGCTGCGGGCTGGGGTGCATGAGTTTTTGAAGCGCCATCCCCAGGTGGCCCGATTTGAGGCGGCGGAAAGGGCGGATGGAGGGACTGGGGTAACGGTGGCCTACATGCAGTGATAGTGCTGCACCTTATACCCGTCTACCCGCTCTGTCTCTTGGTAGCGGCAGCGCGGCGCCGGGCGCGATCGCCCTTCGTAGTTGAACAGCCATACATCACCTGGCTCAACCGCTACAATCGCCTCCCGGACATCAGGTCCTACCACCCCGCAGTTTTGCTCTCCGGTACGGGCGCAGGGCTGCGGGTCTAGGTAAAAGTGGGCCTGCTGAAGCAGTTCTGGATGTTGCATTCTTAGCCCCCAGGCGATCGCCATCAGTCGCCCGGTCTGGCCATGGGACTGGTGGGAGGTAGCCAGCAGCAGCGGGCGCTGCGGGTCTGATTTGGCGACGATTTCGGCCACGATGCGATCGGGGCGATGCACCTTTTGGTAGGCCAGGTTTTGGGTGACGCTCAGCCCACCCGCGGCGCTAACAGCCAGCGCCAATATAACGAGGGCCCGGCTGTAGACCTGCGGCGATCGCCAGCGGTAGGCCAGCCCCACGGCCATGGCGCCCACAAAGGCGGGGTAGTAGACGAAGTGGTAGCGCAGAGTCTGCGCCAGCCCAATTTGATTACCGTAGGTCGCCGCCAAGATAATCAAGATGCTAGCAGCGCTAACGCCCCAAAGCACTGCCGCCGCCACTGCATAGCGCTCGGGCGCTATCAGCCGCCCATCTGATTGGCCATCTGGTTGGTCAAAAGACTTAACCCGCCAGCCCCATAGGCTCCAAGCGGCGATCGCCAGCACCACCATTACCCCTACCAGGGCGATCGCCTCCGGCACCCTCTGCACCGGCAGCAGGTAGGCCATGCTGACCGCGCTGGCAGCGGTGTGGGTCAACGGGTTGAGCCAGTCTAGCCATGTGCCGTCGGTTTGAATCCACTGTGTCAGGCTACCTTGATCCGGTGCGGCCACTAGGGCCAGCAGCCACACCAAGCCGCTTACCGCCGTACCCAGGGCAACCAAGGCTATCTGCTTGATGACGCCGCCAAGGCCGCCGCTGTAGCGCTGTCGCCAGCGATAGGCCATCACCGCCAGCACCAATACCTGGGCCAGCAGCGTCAGTGCCGTGAAGTAGTGAGTGGCTAGCCCTAACCCATTAGCGACTATCCATCCCAACATTAGAGCTCTGGGTAGGGGTTTGCCCTGCTGCAGCCGCTGCAGCGCCACAGTAAGGCACCAGAGGGAAGCCGTCATCCACACCAGGGCTAGAGTGTAGTGCCGCGCCTCCTGGGCTAGATAGACCCCGAATGGAGAAAAGGCAGTGAGCACAGCGGCTAGGTAGGCGGGAGTTTGAGCCCGACAGGCTGATCGAACCAGACCATAAACTAGCGGCGTTAGAAGGCCGCCTACGACGGCTGAGAGCCCTCGCGCCACCGCTGGGACGACGTACTGCCCCGCGCTATGGGTAGCCTGTAACCACAGGTGCATGACGACAAAGAACAGCGGCGGATGGTTGCTGTAGGCCAGAATCCCAAGCGCCGCATCTCTCGGTGTGGCAGTAGGGTCAACTCGCAGCGGCTCCAGCAGCACCTCTGCCATCAGTACCTGCCGCAGCGGCACATCCACAAAGCCACTACCGAGGCTAAAGGCAATGGTCGAAATTTCGTCGGTCCAGAGGGGCTTGGCGTCAAGCTGATGCAGCCGCAGGCCGACGGCAACCACCGTCCAGAGAAGGACAATCCAGTGGCTAGCGATGGGGCGCATTGCGGCGATGGGTGAGCGACGTCTTGGCTATGATACGACAGCGCTGCCCTATACCCCGCAGAAGCATCCCACGAAGATTCGCGCTCCGCCGGATATCTGCGGCTTGTGCGCTAGCGCTGCTCTGGGTCGTCGCCGCTGTTGGGCTGATCCACGCTGACGCTAGGAGAAGCGTCGTATAGGCTATTAAGGCGATCGCGGGCGTCTTCTACTGACATAGACTTCATCACCAAGTAGGCCTCGCGAATCACGTTACCCGACTCGTCAAGCAGCTCTGGGTGAGAGGGCTGCGGGCTGCGGGGCTGGGGCGAATTGGCCCGGTACCCACGCTGGGAATCGCTGCCCAACACCATGAGGTTCTTAATCAGGTTAGCAATGGCGATAGACGCCAGGGCCGTAAACGCCAGAACATAGAGAAGATGAAGCATGAACCAAATAGGGGTTAAAGAGCTTTGAAAAGTTTGATTTATTACGTTAATTATCTTCTAACTCTACCCCGCTGAAAACGTTCCAGCGGAGTAGAGTTACTCGCGAGGCAGGCTAGCGCGGTAGTCAATGGAGACGCGCCAGCATTCAGCGACCAGGCGGTGCCAGCCAGCAATTGCAGTGGGGTCAACCCCTACCTGCCTCGCTGTGGCCTCAAATAGGGCGATCGCCGCTTCCACCTCCTGCTTGGCCTGGCAGACCCGGGCTAGCAGATCTGCCTGCTCCTCCGTCGTCAAAGTTGGCAAGTCACGATCTTCTAGCAGGGCCAAAGCGCGCTCGAACCAGTCAATGAAATCCTTGAGTAGCGGCGCTAGAACCGACTGCAGTAGCTCTGACTGAGAATATCTGTTCATGGTAGAAGGGGCTTGAGCTGAAGAACACCATCGGCTTGGCCAGCGACAGCTTAACCACGCTGTCTCTATATTGTATAGCCTTTACGTTTTGTTACGCTCTCTCATTTTGCAGAATTCCCCATCCGCCGGGAATCAAGCCCATCAGGGAAGGGCTGGGCCATCATCGGATTGGCGATCGCCTGATGCTGGCCTTGTAGCAACCCCACCCATACCGGCCCAAGCCGAGGCAGCAGTGAGTGAATTTTACCGACGGGTCTCTGTGTAAGCGTACCGTAGGGGCGCCCGAGCTACTGATTCGCATACTCGGGCGCTTTACCGCGGGGCAGCACGTTGAACCGCTGCCGGACGTCGTCTATCGGATCGGCAAAGTAATCCCAGGGGTTAATCGCCGTAATCAGATCGGTATTCACATGGGAACCATGCTCCATCCCCGCAAAAATATATTTCGGGTCGAGCAAATTCTTTTCCCCAGGAATGTAAGGCGACGTTCCAATGCCAAGCTCGAACTCCGCCATAATGAACATCAACACATCAAAGGGGTCGAGGTTTTCAAAGCCAGCTTGGAAGCCCACTACCCCACCTTCCTCGTTTGGAGTGGTGCCGTATCCCCCCAGAACATGGCAGCAGTCGTGGTGCATTACCGGCGGCGGCGGTCCGCCCACCTCCCCCGGAAAGCTAAAGTCATTGAGCAAAATGAAGTCGGCGTAGGCCCTGCCAAAGCTGCCCGCTGGGTAGTTAATTAATTCTCGGTAGCGGGCAGCCATAGCTTTGTCTTCTTTACCCAAAAGAACCTTGACCGTAGCTGCAATTCCCTGAAGCCCTTCTTGCCGAAAGCTCGTCTTGATAGCGTCAGACATAAAGCTGCGGCGGGCGATGTCTAGCCGCAGCCGCATCAAGTTGTCTTGCATCGACCTGCGATATATCTCCACGGGCGCATTATCAACCTTGAGCGCTTCAGCAGCGTCCTGAAGGAACTGCAAATGTGCTTCAGAAAGATCGCCGTCAAACATTGCTACCAGCGTCATGCCCCGCAAAATCCGCGCGCGCCACTGTGGGGCCTCGTCAATAGCGATCATCTGTTGGGCTAGATCTGACGGCGGGAGAGGCGAAAGCGCTGCTAGGTCTAGGTCAATCTGTAGCAGGTGGTCGCGAATCGCCGTCATCGCCGCGACGGCTTTGGCAGAAGGTTCCCCGTCAAAGCAGGCCATTGCCATCAGCCCTCCTAAACCAACGCGGCCTAGAGCCTCTCGCTTTTCCTGCGGGAGGTTGGTTGGAATTCCAGTAATCATTGCAGTAAATCCATTTAAACACTTGGCTGTATTTTACCAAACGGTT
>JBCCAG010000293.1:0-5159 GCA_039814955.1 Cyanobacteria bacterium P01_A01_bin.135 | reverse complement strand
GATGTCGGTGCGGCCCACGAAGATTTCTTGGCGCTCGGTGAGCGGCACGCCAATGATGTAGGGGGAGTCGATTTCCTGGCGCTGCTCGGCGGCTTGGGCGAGGTCCTGGATGTGGAGGGCGACGATGCGGCTCCAGCGCTGGGCGATGGGACGGAAGCGGACGGCGTATTTGTCGCTGCTGCGGGTGAGTTCGCGGATGAGGGCGTCGAGGCGATCGCCGATGGCGGTGAGGGCGAGGCGCTGGTTGTAGGGGCTGGCCTGGTTGAGGGCGGCGGCGGTGTCTTCGCTGAGGCGGTTGAAGCTGCGGAAGAGGGGGTTGGCGGGGCCGTTGAGATCGCTGGGGGTGAGGGTTTGGTGGATTTGGGCGATGTCTTGGGCGGTGCCGCAGCGCTCAAGCTGGCGGGCGTCGAGTTCTATTTGGGCGGCGATCGCGGCCCAGCGTTGGCGGGTGGTGCTTAGGTAATTGAGGGCAGCTTGGCCTTCGAGAGGGCTGCGATCGAGGACTAGGAGGAGGTGTTTGTCGAGGCCGGGGATGGGGAGGTATTGCCACTCGTCCCAGAAGGCGATATGGCGATGGAGGAGGCTTGGATCTCGTCTAGCTCTAAGAACTTCAATCTGATAAAGCAAAAAGTTCCATGGCGTAAGGAGGAGCAATGCGACTATTGGACGCCACCAGCCTATCCACAACCCACAAGCCACAGCAAACCCAACTGATACCGCAAACGTTTTTTCGTAGACTACGCTACCTATCGTGCTAATTATAAAGTTGTATGCTAACCCAATGAACATTCCAAGAACGGAGGCAGTGACTACAATAAAAAATTTTTCTGCGCGATTAATTCTCGAGTAAAAAGCAGACAGAAATACTGCAGTGCTAGATATTCCTGCCGATGCTATTACAGAGAGCAAGACAATCAAGAAGCTTCCTGCTTCATAGGTGACAATAACTCTTGTCAGCATCGCCATAATGCTGCTAAGAACACCAGTTCCCAGTCCTAAGGCTAGGTCAATACTGAGCCTTAAATCGCCAGGCTTCTCAAAAGCAAGTTTATTCCCTATGCCAAGCGTTATACCGAAAGAGATCCCGAGAACCATTCCTGAAGCCGCGCCACTCTCTACCATATAGATGGCGCTAGAGGTAAGTACGGCAGCGACACTTATAATTGCTCCATAAGCTATTCCAACTGTTGCAGCTGCCGCCGTACTTAAGGCCATTCCACATATTGAAAGATATGCTATTTCGAATACTGAATCTTTATTCAAACCGCTAACATATGTAGCAACAGACATGGAGATCAAACTAGTCAGACCTGGTAACACAATGAATGTCTGTATTATAAGTCGCCATTTTCTTTTCCAGGCAACTTGGGCAAGTGATACATTTCCATGAAGCGAGGGGTGAAGACTACAGACATGGTTTTCCCACGCTGAAGATCGAAACACTAACCAAAATAGCAGCTGAAAGCTTCCCAGAATGAAATTAGGATGCTGCTTAGGGGAATGGGTATAGACATTTTTAGAAGGCTGAAGCGGGGGCATTAGATTTCCTCCTTCACCGTCACCCGTAGGTTAGGCTGATGGTGAAAACCCAATAGCAACATGTTTCTTTGGCTGGCGATTGCTCTTCTTTCCTGAGCGGCGATCGCTTTGCGAAAATCTACTTTAATTTGCTGAAAAAACGTCGAAGTCGATCGCTTTTTTTGGGTTGCGCTGATGCTAACCAAATCTGTAAAAGGTTCTGTAGAGATCGCCAACATATTGCGGCCCCCTCCGCCCCCAATTCTGGGGGAACCCGAGCAGAAGCCAGCATTCTCGACGTTGTTGACGTGAAATAATTCCTGCCATAAATCTAGCTTCCCCAAATTTGGGGGTTGGGGGGCTTCTTCGAGCAATGGAGCGTCAAAAAGATTTGCTGGCACAAGAATCTTCCGTTGAGTACCGGAGAACGTCCCAATCTTCAATATTAGTCGCAGGTTCAAAAGGATTCTCGTAATGGAGAACGCTGCTTGCCAAAGGAAAATCTTCTGAGATTCTGGCGCCAGAACGGCGCAACTTCAAGCGCTTGAGAGCCTTTAATACCACTTGAAATTGTTGGGTTACGCTGGCGCTAACCCAACCTACAGCATCTGAAATTTGATTTAGACGCATGATTCTGATGTCTAAACGCTAGGCCGCTGAAAAGCGATCGCGCTTTTACAGCCGTCGATGAAATCTATATTAGCTCACGGCCATTGCTGCGATCGCCATTTCCCTCCAATACGGATGTCCATCGGTTGAATTTCCCGATGTGATTGCGTTTTTGTTGTCCGAATTGGGGCGTACGCCGTACGCCCCTACGGTTTGTGGACGGATTGGTGGGGACCCCGTTACCCCTGCAACAAATGGATGAACGGCTGCATCTGTTCCAACCCCTCCTCACGCCAATCATCGCCATCCTCTCCCTCCTCCAGCGCCACCAGTCGCTCCCGGCACAAAATCTGCAGCAAAATCGACCAGCCCCCGCTCTGCTCTAGCATCCACGCCACATCCGCCTCCGCAAAAGGAATAGGCGATCGCCCCACCAGCTCCCGTGCCTCATCCTCCTTCAGCGGCCCCAGCGTCGCCGTATAGCCAAAGATATTGAAAAACGGCGAGCTGTGCCCCGTATGCCGCGCCAGGGTCACCGGGCTTTCCGGCGTTGCCAACACAAAGGCCAAATTCCCGTCGGTTTGCGTGGTCGCCAGCGATCGCAGGCTGTTCCAAAACTCATCATTCAGCTCCGAGTAGGTACCCAGCGCCTCGCCAATCTCATCCATCAGCACCACCGTGGGCTGCGTCACCTGGCCGCTCACCCGCGCCATAAACCCCTCCAGATCACAGGGCTCCGGCATTGCTAGCCCCAGCCCCGCCAGCAAATACCGCAGCAGCCCCTCCCGCTTTGCCAGCCGCGCATCCTGAAAATCCACATACACCCAGCGGTAAGCCCCCGGCTGCGGGAGCCAGTCCGCCTTTTGCCCAGGCCGCAGTTCGCTAGCAGGCGTCGTGGTGATGGTGCACAGGTAATTCAGCAGCGAGGTCTTCCCCGAGCGCCGTGGGCCGATGATGGCCGCGTTCTGCAGGGGGTGGGTTTTCAGCAGGTTAAACAGCCGCTTCACCACCCGATGGCGACCGAAGAACTGGCGCGGCTGGGAAATGGGGGTTCCTATAACAAAGGGCGAGTCGTCCCCCCGGTAAGCCAATTCCTCCTCTGCGCCCGCGCCAAGACGCAAAGAAGGCACTACTTTTTTGCCAGCGACTCCACCACCCGCCGCACACCGCGCACCACATCCAGCAGCGCCTCATCCTGGTCCGGCCAGCTCACCACAGGCTTCGCGTCTTTGGGCAGCACCTGCAGCTTGCTAAACTTCGTTCCCTGCCAGTCGCAGGGCTTCATAATCACCGGAATCACCCGAGCCGTCCCCGCCTCGTGGCGTTCCATGGCCCGCTGCATCTCCTTGTCAAAGCAGTACTCCGACGCGATAAAGCGGGGCGTAATCAGCAGCAAAATGATCCCCGCCGACTCCAAATGCGCCTTAATCTCCGTATCCCATTCCTCCCCACCCTCAATCGCCCGGTCCTGCCAGGGCTGAATCTTGCCCTGCCGCTTCAGGTTCGACAAATGGACATAAAGCTCATCCTTCAATTCCTCGTCTTTGTGAGAATAAGAGATGAATACCTCGATCGGTGCAGTCGGAGTGGTCATGGACAAGAGGCGACAACAACGCCTCAATTATTGCCTAACCAAAAGAGAAACGCGATCGCTGTCTCCTTCAGAGGGTCTACCACCCACCCTAAAACCAACCCGCAGCAAAACGCTCAATCCCCCGCTAGACCGCCCATATGCAGGGGGTCTGGGGGAGGTATTCCGTCCCCCAGTCAGGGGGTTTGGGGGCAGCGCCCCCAAGCAGCCCGCCCAATACCCATCAAATACACCTGTACCCCCACCCGGCACCCGTGATAGCATAGAACGCCAGACGATAGAATTATTGCAAAACGTAAATCTGCTGAGCAGCTGACTCAGCGCAGGGCGTCAAATCCCCAGAGCCTTCTCAAATCCGCGGTTCCACCACAAGCCATTCTCCTTGTCGTTCCCATCGAACCCCCAACATGTCCGATTCAACGCCACCCGCTACATCTAAAGATGCCACCCCCCGTGGTGCAGCAGACTCTGCGGCGGAATCGACTAATGGCTCCACCAGTAACGGCGCAGCGGCCCGAAAAGACCCCAGCGTCCCCCCGGTCACCGGCCCCTTCGACGATGAAGACGTCATCCGCATTCGCGGTGCCCGCCAGCACAACCTCAAGAATATCGACCTAGAGCTGCCCCGCGATCGCCTGATTGTGTTTACGGGCGTATCCGGCTCCGGCAAGTCGTCCCTAGCCTTCGACACCATCTTCGCCGAGGGCCAGCGCCGCTACGTGGAGTCCCTGAGCGCCTACGCCCGCCAGTTCCTAGGTCAGGTGGACAAGCCGGATGTAGACGCCATCGAAGGGCTGAGTCCGGCCATCTCCATCGACCAAAAATCTACCTCCCACAACCCCCGTTCCACCGTCGGCACCGTCACCGAAATTTACGACTACCTGCGGCTGCTATTTGGCCGGGCCGGAGAGCCCCACTGCCCCCACTGCGATCGCTCCATCGCCCCCCAAACCATCGACCAGATGTGCGATCGCCTTAAGGAACTGCCGCCCCGCACCCGGTTTCAGATCTTGGCTCCCGTGGTGCGGGGTAAAAAAGGCACCCACAAGAAGCTGCTGTCGGGGCTGGCCACCGAGGGCTTCGCCCGGGTGCGCATCAACGGCGAGGTGCGGGACCTAGCGGACTCCATTGAGCTGGATAAGAACCACTCCCACGATATTGAGATCGTAGTGGACCGGCTGGTGCAGAAGGACGACATTCAGGAGCGGCTGGTGGACTCCCTCAGCACCGCCTTGAAGCGGGCGGGGGGGATTGCGATCGCCGATGTGGTGTCTTGGGGCGAAGTCAAGGCTGAAAACAAAAACGGGGGCAGCACCGCCAGCGACAAGGTGGTTTCTATGGACCAGTGGCGCGGCAATGGGGAAGCCCCCCGCGCTGCTGAAGCTGGCACGAAGTACGATGCGCCACCCAGAATAGAACCAGAACCCGAAAAAGAAATCGT
>JBCCAG010000528.1:0-3496 GCA_039814955.1 Cyanobacteria bacterium P01_A01_bin.135 | reverse complement strand
CCTCGCGAGCGCTAGGTAGTCGCTTGTCATATACTCTGCTGGTTAGATGCTGCTCTAAATTGGCTGAAATTAAACCGCTATGGTTGACGCGGCAATGCTTTCTCTGTTTGTCTTTCAGTGTTCTGGGAGCAGTTTTCGCTATATATAGAGACGATATCTCTAGAATGGCGAAGATGCTGCTCAGCACTGTAGATATTTCTGCGCCGCCTCTTAGCTTGTCCCACAACACCATAAGACCTAGCGTCGATAGCACTTCGGTTCCGTCTGTACCAAACGAATGCCGAAATGAACTTGTTGGCTGGACTAATAGTTCGTATGACGGGAAGTCAACATTTTATGAGAAGACTTTCAGAAGCTCAGAATCTACAGCAGCACACGAATTTTTACCACCAGGATCTAAGATCTACCTTAAAAGTGAAGTCACTAATCATTCTGTAGTTGTAAAAGTCAATGAAAAGCTGCATCCTGTGCCCGATCAAGATAAGAGTGCTGAGAGAAGTGAGAGCATAAGAGTGTCTTACAGTGCTGCTCGCCAACTTGACATGGTCGAAGATGGCATCACCCCCGTTGTGGTAAAGCACGTTGAGGTTCGTAAAGATGAGATCGACAAGCTTAGCGATGATCAGCGCGATCAGCTTGCCCAGTTTCAAAGCAATTGCGGAGTTCTGACTAGTGATACCGGCGGCTTTTAGGACTTAACACTGCGGCTGTTAGCGCCGCCACTAAACCAGGAATTGAATCAGCCAGTGAGTCACCCGTCTCGTGGACTCACTGGCTTTTGGTTTCTGGTCAAAGCGCCTGCCCAGCGGTAATTCA
This sequence comes from Cyanobacteria bacterium P01_A01_bin.135, assembly GCA_039814955.1. GTDB lineage: Bacteria > Cyanobacteriota > Cyanobacteriia > CAKZMO01 > CAKZMO01 > JBCCAG01. The sequence goes on along the minus strand of JBCCAG010000528.1, from coordinate 2,680 downwards.
GACAGAGCCATCAGTGTGCAGCACCACCGGAGGCGCAACTAAACCCGCTATCCTAGTCCTGTGTCTCCCACAGATTTTCCATGTCCGACCCCACCCCAGGCCCCGAGCTAGACCAAGACCAGTACCGTCGCAAAATGCAGCGCCGCAAAGAGGTGCAAGAGCAGCGGCTAGCCGAGCGCGATCGCGAAAAGGGGCTAATCATCGTCCACACCGGCAACGGTAAGGGCAAAACCACCGCTGCTCTGGGCATGGTGCTGCGCTCCCTAGGCCACGGCTACCGGGTGGCAATCGTGCAGTTCATTAAAGGGGCTTGGGAACCGGCGGAGAAGGCAGTGCTGGAGCGCTGGGAAGACCAGCTCGAATTTCACGCCTTGGGAGAAGGCTTCACCTGGGAAACCCAGGACCGCGATCGCGACATTGCCAAGGCAGAAGCCGCATGGGAGAAAGCTTTGGGCTTTATTGCTGACCCCGAGGTGCGGCTGACGCTGCTGGATGAGGTGAACATCGCCCTGAAGCTGGGTTACCTGTCAGCGGAGCAGGTGCTGGCAGGCCTAGCCCAAAAACCGGAGGATTCCCATGTGATTTTGACCGGACGCGGCGCGCCGCCGGAGCTAATCGAGCGGGCGGACCTGGTGACGGAGATGACCTTAGTAAAGCACCCGTTTCGGGAACAGGGAGTCAAGGCCCAGCCCGGTATTGAATTCTAGCTCCCATGGACAATACCCAGCCCATCACCCTGCGTATCAGCGCCGTTGCCCTATTCCTCACCGAAGGCGATCGCCCCGAGGTGCTGCTGCTGCATCAAATGACGCCCCCCGAGCCCGATTGCTGGGATCTGCCGGGTGGAGGCATCGAGCCCCACGAGCCGCTGATGGAGGGCCTGCGGCGGGAGGTACAAGAAGAGACAGGTATCACTCAGTTTGAAGTGGGGCCGATTGTCTCAGTGACAGAAAGCTTTTTTGATGCCGGAGCCGGGATGCGCCATGCCATCAGCTTGGTATACCGCTGCTCTATTTCCCCCAAGCCCACAGCGCTCTCTAGCCAAGATCCAGAAGTGGGGCCGAAAGGTATTCAGTGGCTGCTTGTGACGGATTTGCGGCGGGCAGATTGCTCCACCAGAGCCTGGCGATCGCTACAGGCCTTGGAGCTAGTGCCTGCCTAAACCTTGAGTCTACGCAGCGGTGGGTAACTCAAGGAGTGAAGCATTGCATTTCACGAAAAGAATGGCCGCTTATGTATCCAATAAAACCTATAGTTGGCGCGGTTATACTGGACTCGATTTAAACCCTTCAGCCCCATGATGACTGACCCCAACTGCGCCGATAAGCTGCTCACCCAGGCCCTAATTCACGAAACGGCTCAGGCGGCCAGTGATAGCCCCCGCCACCGCAAGAACTACAACTTCCACGCCCTAGAGGAGCGGGTGCAGCGGTTCATTAACGCTATGCAGCCCGGCACCTATGTGCGGCCCCACTGCCACCACCGCGACCCCGAGGTCAGCGGCTTTGAGTTCTTCTTGGTGCTGCAGGGGGAAGTGGGCATTTTGATATTCAATCAGCGGGGACAGGTGATCCGCCAGTACCGGGTCAGCGGCGACGGCCCCCTGCGGGCCATTGAGCTGCCGGAGGGAACCTATCATACGTTGGTAGCGCTGACCCCCAATACCGCTATGCTAGAGATTAAAGAAGGCCCCTACAACGCCCAGACCGACAAGGACTTCATGGCCCGCTTCCCTGAAGAGGGGACGCCCGAGGCAGAGGCCTGCGTTGCGGCGTGGGAGCACCATTTTCAAAAGTCTGCCGCCTAACCCCAATTCACCATGTCGCCCACCGCCGTTCTCCTCCTCGCTTGCCCAGACCAGCAGGGACTGGTGGCTAAAATCGCTAACTTCATCTACGCCAACGGCGGCAATATTATCCACGCGGCCCAGCACACCGACATGGAGGCAGGCCTATTCTTGACGCGGATAGAGTGGGAGCTAGCCGGATTCAACCTACCCCGGGAAATCATTGCCCCCGCCTTCGAGGCGATCGCCCAGCCGCTGCAGGCCCGCTGGCGAATCTGCTTTTCTGACAGCGTTCCCCGCATAGCCATTTGGGTCACCAAGCAAGACCACTGCCTGCTCGATTTGCTGTGGCGGCAGCAGGCCAGGGAATTCTCTGCTGAAATTCCCCTAATCATTAGCAACCACGAGAAGCTGCGCCCCGTGGCTGAGCAGTTTGGCATTGATTACCACGCCATTACCGTCACGTCAGACAGCAAAGCTGACGCTGAAGCCGCGCAAGTGGCCCTGCTGGAGCAGTACGAGATCGACCTAGTGGTGCTAGCCAAGTACATGCAGGTGCTCAGCCCTTCGCTAATAGAGCGCTTTTCCCAGGTGATCAATATCCATCACTCCTTCCTTCCTGCTTTTGCCGGAGCCAACCCCTATAAGCGAGCCCACGAGCGCGGGGTGAAGATCATTGGGGCGACGGCCCACTATGCCACGGTGGATTTAGACGAGGGACCCATCATCGAGCAGGATGTGGTGCGGGTCAGCCACCGGGACGAGGTAGCGGACCTCATTCGCAAAGGGAAAGACCTAGAGCGCATTGTGCTGGCGCGGGCGGTGAGAGCCCATCTGCAGAACCGGGTGCTGGTGTACGGTAACCGCACGGCGGTGTTTATTTAGGTGTTTGCT